>JALWNR010000480.1 GCA_027083715.1 Bacteroidales bacterium | reverse complement strand
TTTCTCTGCAGCACAAAACATTAACTTATATCTTTAAATGTAATTTTAAGTATTTAATCAATACACATATTCTAATATTTTTAATTAATTTTGTAAATGTTTAACATTTTGTACTTTTGTACAAATCTTAAATAAGAGTAGCCTGTCCTGTAGGCTACTCTTTTTTTAAAACTAAAACTCGGAATGATTATTTAACAATAATCTTAAAATTTAAACATCAATCCTAAACGTGTATTCCAGTAGCTGAAATTATTGGTATTGTATTGATATTTAGTAGAAAGATCAAGTGACAAAACCTTACCTAAAGGTATTTCATAACCTGTTCCTACACTGTAACCCCACTCTGTTGAATTATTACCGGCTTGCGACATAAAATGAAGACCTGTTTCAACCATACCATACCATCCGGGTGTAAAATGCAACTTGGTTCCTATCATTAATGGAACTGCTGAATTATCTGTCAAAGCGCCATCGGCAAAACTCAAATACCCGGTGGTGATCATTCCTGCCCAAGATTTTCCCATACTAAATTCGTAACGAACAGTGGTTCCAAACCAGCTCGATCCGGCAGCATCGCTAAAACTACCCATTGGATAACTTGTTTCGTATGCAATATCAATTGCATTTTTGTAATGATAATTACTATTGGCTGCATCCTGTGCATAAGTAAAACTTGCAACCATTAAAAGCATCATTAAAAGTCCTGTAATCTTTTTCATGATTTTAATTTTTAAATTGTTTAACATTTTGTACTTTTTTACTTTAATTTATTAATAATGGATAATATCCGAGTTTTCTTTTATAAAGAAGCTTTAAAAACCATTGGGAACAGTGCATCAAAGGCTTTTGCCTGTTTTTGTGCTTCGGTGAAATTTTTACTATTTACAGCACTAATCCAAGCCTGATACAGATTATCTAAATCAGCAAATTGAGTATTAAATTCTTTACTGTTCTTTTTGTTTTTTTGTGCAATAACCATATTGTATAATGCAGGTATTTTATGTGCATTCATTGATGCTCCTTTGGTATTTCCGGCATTAATCATAAAATTGGTCATACTCATTTGCGAATACCACATAAACATAACATCGGTTAAATCAAGTGTACCGTTTATCATATGCATTTTATTAAATGTTTTGCAAAAGCCCGAGCAGTTTAGTACAGCTGCCTTATAATCTTCGCGTTTAACACGTTCGCTAAGAATATTAGCCACATCGGTAAACTGAAAAAAGTATGAAGCAAACATGGGGTCATGGGCATATTCTGCAGGTGGATTTTTTGCATATTTTTGTTCTAAGCTTTTAATTTCCGCTTTTAAACCAGCTAAACTCTTTAAAATGAGTATACTATTTTTGGCTTCTTTGCTTTTAATCATTCCACAAGTTTTAAAAATATCTTTGTGGAATTTTGTCATATCCTTGTCAAAGGATGATTGTGCTTTTACACTTATACTACTTAATGTAAATAAGAAAAGCATTGCATAAACTAAATTTTTCATTTTTTTATTATTTTAAAAGTTAATATCCTTTTGATTATTTGTTTTATGAGGCTGCAAAAAGAATGTTGCCTGTGCTAATGAAAAAATCACATCAAAATCAATTCTTAATTCTCTAATCTTCTAAAATTTACAAACTATTTAGAAATGGTTTACATCCTGTTTTACAGCCTCGCCTTATTAACCCAATTATTTATTCACAATCAAACACCTAAAGTTTCACATTCATGTACTGTGTCTTTTTTTTTCTTATCTACCATGTAAGCAAACATTGGTACATAAATAAGTGTTAATAAAGTACCTATTAATAAACCTCCTACTGCAACATCGGCAAGTGGACTTAAACGTTCCAAACCAACTGCTTGTTCCAATGCAATAGGTATCATTCCTGCAATAGTTCCAAAAGCAGTCATCATTACCGGACGGAAACGTACACGTACACTTTCAATAGCACTTTCAAAGGGGCTTTCACCATCTTCTTTGTACTTTTGATAGAAATCAATTAGTAACACAGCATTTTTTATGATAATACCAAACAAGAGCAAGATTCCCAACATACTTGGCATACAGCTTGGTTTGTGAAACAACAACATTCCCCATGCTGCACCTATCAACGATAATGGAAGTACCAAAATCATAATTAAAGACATTTTAACCGAACGATAAATGGCAATTAAAACCATAATTAAGATTAAAACACCCAAGCCTATGGCTTTCATCATGCGCTGGAAGCTATCCTCAATTTGGGTTATATCACCCTCTTGGGTAATAATAACATCGCCATTTTCAGCTCTAACCTTTGTAAGTGCAGCCTCTGCATCATCAGTCAAATGTGTAACCGGACGTTTTGAACGATATCCGCCTATATCCAGGCTATATAGCATTTTATCCCGCTCAATTTTAGCATAAGTCAGCCTTTTTGAAATTTTAGCAAAAGTTTCTAAAGGCACATTTCCAAATTTTGTTTTAATGGGCAGTAACCTTAAAGTTTGCTCGTTTTGACTGAATTTACCTTTCAGATAAAGACGTACCAATTGTGTGTTTAATGATTGTAAATCGGCATTAAGCCCAACAACTTGCCCTTTTACCGGAATTTGCATAGCAATCTGATAAGGGGTGATACCATAGCTTAAAGCTTTATTTTCATCAATATCCATCACAATTTCCGAGAAATCCTTATCCCAACTGCGCGATACCGAAGTTAAACCTTTTACTTGTTTAATAGCATCTTCAACAGCATACGATTTTTCTGCCAAGCCATCCACCACAGCTGATTTTATCCGTACATTTAACGGTGCTTTAATTGAAGATACAGCTGTTGCTCCAAAATCGAATACATCCAGTTTCTTAATCCCTTCCAGATTTGCCAATTTATTGCGCAAGGTATCCTCAATAGACCACATATCTAATTTGCGGCTAAAACGATCTACACAGTTAATGGTAATAGTAGCCTCTGCAGGTAAATTACCACTACCCAAGCTCAATACGCCGGCTTCGGTACCAAATGCAACCGAACTGTGTGTTACATAATCTTGTTTATGCAACCAGTCCAAAAAAGGAGCTATTTTTTGTTCGGCACTTTCAACGGTTTCGTTCGAACTAAAAGCTATTTGTGCTTTGATGATACCTGTATCCATTGGTGGCATTGCATCTTTACCGATAACCGGCATAATGGTTTTCATACTAAAAATCAAGATAACTAATACACCTAATATTAGCATACTACGCCTAATTAAGCGATGTTTGCCATTAGAGTATTTTATAACATTTACATAGGGCTCTACTAATTTACCAATACTTTTATCGTAAATATTGTCAAACCATTTTTCAACTTTTCCTTTTTTTGTTCCATTTTTATAAAGAACCTCTAATAATTTAGGAATAAAAGTTATGTATAAGAAAAATGATATTAACAATGCAATAATC
>JALWNR010000479.1 GCA_027083715.1 Bacteroidales bacterium | reverse complement strand
CATTATTTTCAACTACAATATTTTCTGCATCAAAATCATGTTTTGTGCCATCGCTGTAAATAATTTTGTCTGCCAAAGGTGCTAATTTTTTTGCACTTGGTTTCATTTTTTCTGAATTTTCAAGTTTGATTAACAAAAAAGTTGCAGGTTTCAAAACCGTACGCAAACTGTTACTCTCACAAACAATCAGACGGTTAGCGGATATTCGGGTAAAAAAATCCACAATAGCATCATGCAAATATTCGCTTTTTGCCTTAATTCTGAATACACGACTTGCACCTGCCTGCAACATTCTTTCGGTATCTTCATTTCCGCTTGCGTTTTGCTCCTCAATAATTCGATAATTTCCGTTCAACGGATTTCTGTCTTTACCATGAAAAAAATCATCTCCTTCGTAAATAGTTTTTATTTTCAGACCAATTACTTCATGTTTTTTACTGATATTTTCAATCACCGAACAGGTAAAAGCCGTCTTCCCGACATTGCGACTAGCTCCGCCGATTAAAAGGATGTTTTTATATCTTGTCAGCCTACCAACTGATTTTTTTACATTTTGTTGCATTTTGTCATGTTTTAATAAACCGCACCGCCGATGCTTTGAACGAAATCCAAACATTTTTACCCAGAAATAAATCCATACGCAAAAAAGTATCGCGTGTTACCAATACCCAAAATACAGAGAAATCGGTTGCAATAGCAATCTCAACTCCCAGGCGAGCCGGCACCGCATCTTTTATCACTCCGTAAAAGTTATTCATGGCACTGGATACCGGTTTATTATCATAAATTAAAATATCTTCATCGCGTATCAACACAAATCCCTCACCTTCATCAACTTTACTCAACAAATGAATTTTATGACTACCGTTTATTTTAGCATAAATTTTTCCGTTATCGTAGCACAGTTCAGATCTAAAAAAATTACGAATACCCACAAAATCAGCCACAAATTTTGATTTCGGGTTTTGAAATACCATTTGCAAGCTGCCCGATTGAATGATTTTGCCTTTATCAATCACTGCAACACGTTTTGCCAGTGCAACAGCCTCTTCATAATCATGTGTTACATGCACAATGGTTTGCCCTTTTTGATTGATTTTTTTTAACAAGGCACGCAAATCACTGCGCAACTGCACATCTAATGACGAAAGTGGCTCGTCAAGCAATAAAACCTTTGGTTTTTTTACCAATGTTCGTGCCAGTGCCACACGCTGCGCTTCACCACCTGACAAAGTACCCGGATATCTGCCCAACAAATTGCCGATACCCATTGTGGCAATCATTTCATCAAGTATGTTTTTCTTTTCTTTTTTCGAGATTTTTGTTCCATTCAGAGCAAACAATATGTTTTCTTCCACTGTCTTGTGCGGAAACAAAGCAAAATCTTGGAAAACAATGCCTAATTGGCGTTTTTGTATTGGCAATTTGCTGATTTCTTCGCTCGCTAAAAAAATTTCACCTGCATCTGCCTGAATTAAACCGCTAATTAACTCCAAAAGCAAAGATTTTCCCGAACCGGAATTACCCAACAGCACAAAATAATCTCCTTTATCGACAAATAAATCGATATTTTGTAAAGCAAATTGCTTGTATTTTTTTGATATGTTTTTTAATTCAAGCATTTTATATTTTAACTATATAAGGCTTATAAGAACATATTAGTTTAATTGTTGTGCAATTATTCACTCATTCTATCTTCTTGCCTCTGTGACTTTTCGCGCCATCATGCGCAATAACACAAAGAACAACAAACTAATGGTAACAAAAATCACCGAAACCGGACGCGCATATTTTAAACCGAAAGCCCCGAAATATTCATAAATCAATACCGGCGTTATCATTGGATGATAGGCAACAATCACTACTGCACCAAACTCACTCATTCCACGCGCAAACATCATAATAAAACCGGATAAAATATTGCGCCAAGCCAAAGGCAATGATACCGTAAAAAAAGTTCGCATCGGGGAAGCTCCCAATGTGTAAGCTGCCTGTTCCAAACGTCTTGGTACTGCCGCAAAACCATCCCTGGCAGCATTAATCAGAAAAGGAATGCTCACAAATGCCATTGCCACGCCTATTCCCAAAGCATTTCCCACGAAATCCAAACCAAATATATTTGCAAACTTACCCAAAGCCGAATCACGCGAGATAAAACCCAACAAAGCAATACCTGCAGCTGAATGCGGAATTACCACAGGCAAATCAATGATGCCCTGCAATACGCCTTTAAAAGGGAAATCGTATCGTGCCATTAAATACGCAAAAGGAACTGCCAGCACTGAAAAAAACAAAGTTGAAGCAAATGCAGTACTCAAAGTAAGCCAGATACTGTCTGTTACATCTTTATCTTTCAAAGTTTCAAACAGCTCAGTATGCCCTGTATTGATAAACATACTCAAAAGCGGACCTATTATAAATAAAATAATCAGCCCGCTGAATAAAATGATAATATTTTGAAAAAACGATTGTTTCAATATTTTAACATTTAAACCATATAAGACATATTAATTCATATCAGTAAATTGCTACACAATTTTCAATTTATCTTACGCAAAGCACTAAGTTTTATAATGAAAATATTATCTTTTTTAACAATTTGAAGTCCGGCATACATTCAATGTTTTTTACTCAGGTTTTGCATATTTTTTCAGACTTTCGGGTATTTTATCATAGGTACTGGTTGGCGACGGCACCAATGAAGTTTGCCCGTTTTCTTTCATAATTTTCATGCCTTCGCTTAAAATAAAATCCATAAACTTAACCGCTAAATCTCTACTTTCTGCATCTTTATGCAAAGTAATTCCATAGACCATAGGGGCACCTTTTTTGGTAATCATTTCGCCTTTTTTCTTCCCGCGAATCTGTGTTTCAACCGTTGCATAAAAATCTTTAAGTTCAAACTTTTTCAAATTAATGCTGTCAGGAAGCAGTAAATATTTCAAATGATGTTGCTGAGCCACTGAACGATACAAGAAAATATAATCTAAATTTCCGCTTTCAAGCAATGCCAACAGGTCGGTCTCTTTCGGACGAATATATTTTGTATCTTTTGCCAAGAGTTTATCAGCAAATTCAGGCAAGTTGTAATATTTCTCAGACAATTTTGAAACCAAAACCGTACGGTAACCGCAAGGATCATCATTGGGATTGGAACGACCGTAGGCAACATCTTCTTTTAACAAAATATCCGTCCAATTTTGTGCATTAATTTCATCGGCATATTTTGAATGCTCGGTATAAACAATTGCCATTTCGTTGCCCGCAAATTTAATATTAAAGTTTACATATTCAGGTACAAGCATGTCATCTATCACTTTGTAATCTGCCGAAGCAAAAATATCGCAATAGCGATGTAAGTCAGTTATTTTACGCGCACTGGCAACACTACCTGCCGATTCCAGTTTTACGCTTACACCCGGATT
>JALWNR010000478.1 GCA_027083715.1 Bacteroidales bacterium | reverse complement strand
TCGCATAAGCCTCCCTGCCTGTGAAAACTTCAAGTCGTATGTTGATAGGCGAATATTTGAACGTTTAAATAAGTAAAGCATCGCACCAACGGTGTAAAATCTGCGTTAATTTGCGCTCATCTGTGGACAAAAGTTTATCCACAGATTATTCAGCTTTTCGCAGATGTTTTTTCAAACGGAACAAAAAATTGCTTCGCAATTATGTGTTCACGGCGAAGGATTACCGTGCTACGCTATAATTCTTCTTTTAAAAATTGTGCTGTAAATCCTTTATTCTTTTTAATGATTTCTTCGGGAGTCCCTTCTGAAATTATATGACCACCGTTTCTTCCTCCTTCGGGTCCCATATCAATCACATAATCTGCTACTTTGATTACGTCCATATTGTGCTCAATAATCAAAACCGTATTGCCTTTATCTACCAAGCGGTTTAATACACATAAAAGTACACGAATATCTTCAAAATGCAGTCCTGTTGTTGGTTCGTCAAGGATATAAAGAGTTTTACCGGTATCGCGCTTAGAGAGTTCCGTAGCAAGTTTTACACGCTGTGCCTCTCCACCGGATAAAGTGGTAGATGCTTGTCCCAAAGTGATGTAGCCCAAACCGACATCCTGCATGGCTTTTAATTTTTGAACAATTTTCGGGATGTTTTCAAAAAACTCCACAGCCATATTTATGGTCATATCCAGCACATCGCTGATTGATTTTCCGCGATAGCGAATTTCCAAAGTTTCCTGATTGTAACGTTTGCCCTGACAGTCTTCGCAATGCACATACACATCAGGCAGAAAGTTCATTTCAATAGTTCGCAAACCGGCACCCTGACAGGTTTCGCAACGCCCGCCTTTTACATTAAACGAAAAACGCCCGCTTTTGTATCCGCGAATTTGCGATTCGGGCAATTTTTCGTATAATTTTCGGATTTCATCAAACACTTTGGTATAGGTTGCCGGATTGGAGCGTGGAGTTCGCCCGATGGGTGATTGATCAACCTCAATCACTTTGTCAATATTTTCAACACCTTCAATACTTTTGTAGGGCAGCGGCTCTTTTACCGAGCGGTAAAATTTTTGACTCAGTACCGGATGCAACGTTTCGTTAATCAGACTGGATTTTCCACTACCTGAAACACCTGTTACACAAACCAGTTTACCTAAAGGTAATTTTAAATGCACACTTTGTAAGTTGTTTCCGCTTGCTCCTTTCAGTACAATATATTTCCCGTTTCCCTTGCGTCTTTTTTCCGGTATTTTAATTTCTTTTTTATGATTAAGATATTCGGTTGTAAGTGTGTTAAATTTTAAAATTTCTTCAGGGCTGCCTTGTGCTACAATTTTACCGCCATGAACTCCTGCTGTGGGTCCCATATCCACAACATGGTCGGCAGCTAAAATCATGTCTTTGTCGTGCTCTACCACAATTACCGAGTTTCCGGTATCGCGCAAGTTTTTTAACGATTGTATTAATCGCTGATTATCGCGCTGGTGCAAACCTATACTCGGTTCGTCCAGGATGTACAAAACATTTACCAACTGCGAACCAATTTGTGTAGCAAGACGTATGCGTTGACTTTCGCCACCGGACAAGCTGCGCGAACTCCGGTTTAGCGAAAGATAATCCAAACCAACATCCATTAAAAAGCCGATGCGGTCACGAATTTCTTTCAATACTTCCGTGGCAATTTTTTTTTGTTTGTCTGTTAATTTCTCTTCAATATTTTGCAGCCAGTTGTTCAGCTCTGAAATATCCATTGATGCCAATTCATCAATGGTTTTATCGGCAATTTTAAATTGTAAGGATTCTTTTTTTAAACGGCTGCCTTGACATTCAGGACAAGTTTGGTGCGTATGAAATTTATCAGCCCATTTTTGTGCTTTTTGCGATGAGGTGTCGTTTTGGTAACGTTCTATGTAACTGATGATTCCATCAAACGATAATGAGTAATTACTGCGTCCCAAGGCATTGTTTTGTACGGCAAACAGCTCATCGCTTCCGTTTAAAATCACCTCTAATGCTTTTGCAGGAATTTTTTTTACAGGGTCTTTCAGGCTGAATTTGTATTTGCGGGCAATGGCTTCCAACTGCCAAAATACCAAACTATCCTTTTGTTTGCCCAGTGGTATAATGGCTCCTTCTGAAATACTCAATTTCCTGTCGGGAATAATTTTATCAATGTCAATTACTTTTACAGCACCCAAACCCTTGCATGTAGGGCAAGCTCCTTGCGGAGAGTTGAACGAAAAAGTATTCGGTGCCGGTTCATCATAAGATATTCCTGTAGTCGGGCACATGAGTTTTCGACTGAAATAGCTTAGTTTCTCCGTATCTTTATCCAAAACCGCCATGGTACCTTTGCCGTGTTTCATGGCAAGATTTACCGAATCTTTCAAACGTTTTTTATCCTCATCGGACACTTTCATTTTGTCAATGACAATTTCAATATTGTGGGTTTTGTAGCGATCGGTTTTTAATCCGTGTTTAATTTCAGTAATTTCACCGTTTATACGTACGTATAAAAAGCCCTTTTTTCGGATTTGTTCAAATAATTCGCGATAATGCCCTTTACGACTGCGTACTACGGGAGCTAAAATATAAGTTTTCCTACCTTCAAATTTCTGTTGTATTAAATTTACAATTTGCTCATCGGTATATTTTACCATTTCTTCACCGGTTTCCGATGAATAGGCGATGGCTGCCCGCGCATAAAGTAAACGTAAAAAATCATAAATTTCAGTAATGGTACCTACAGTCGAACGCGGATTTTTATTGGTCGTTTTCTGTTCAATTGAAATTACAGGACTCAGCCCGGTGATTTTATCTACATCAGGACGTTCCAAACCACCCAGAAACTGACGAGCATAAGCCGAAAAAGTTTCGATGTAGCGTCTTTGTCCTTCGGCATAAATGGTATCGAATGCCAAAGATGATTTCCCACTGCCACTCAGTCCGGTAATTACGCAAAGTTGATTACGCGGAATGATTACATCTACATCACGCAGATTATGTTCGCGTGCTCCGTAAACATGGATATTTTCTTCAAAATCAATATAATCCTGCTTGTTTTGTTCTTTCAAAGCTGTAGTTTTTAAGAAATGCAAAAGTAGTAATTTTTTAGGAAGGAAAGAAGGTGTGTTTATGAAGAAGATAACAAAGCAAGGACAGTATGCCGATAATATTTATAATATTTCGATGCTCTGCACCTGTTTCCCTTTTTGTTTCCTGCTGCAGATATTCTTGCAGCCCTACTGTTTTAATATAATTCCTTAAACGGTATCTAAATAATTATTAATCCATTGTTACTTTCCTCGCGTTTTTTTTCGGCATCGAAATAATGTATTTCTTTTTATTTTTGTTGGTAAGCCGATGTGCTCTCAACCAAGGATTTAAAATCTTAAAAATCTTATAATTGGTATTGTATTTACG
>JALWNR010000477.1 GCA_027083715.1 Bacteroidales bacterium | reverse complement strand
TTTTTAATATCGTTTACATCTTTTATAATATCGGTATCTGTTATTTCCTTTTTTATTTCCTCAGTTGCTTTCTTAAACTCTTTGATACCTTTTCCTAAACCACGTGCAACCTCAGGAATTTTTTTTTTTTTTTACAATAACAATATAAATACCATTATTACAAAAATTTCGGCTCCACTAATAAATAAAATTACAGAAGTCATTTTAATAAATTTAAAATTTATAAACCAAATAGAGATTTAAAGTTTGAGCAAAGATAGCAAACATAAAAGCCACTACAAAATTGCAGTGGCTTTTAATGTTTATCAAGTATTGTTTTTATTTCTTAATTTTCTTTTTTCCCTTATAAGTTTTCTTATTGTTTTCAACTTTCTCAGTAATAGTTAGGGTATCGTAAACAATTGGTGTAGCAATAAATAAAGAAGAATAAGTACCCACAAACACACCAATTAATAATGCAAAAATAAATCCTTGAATGACTTCGCCACCAAAAATAAATATAGCCAATAATACTAAGAAAGTACTTAATGATGTATTCACAGTACGGCTAATTGTACTATTTAATGCGCTATTATAAAGTTCTTTTCTGGAACCTCTCTTATGCTCATAAATATATTCACGAATCCGGTCAAATACAACCACTGTATCGTTCAATGAATAACCAATTACAGTCAATATAGCAGCAATAAATGCCTGATCAATTTCCAAAGAGAAAGGCAAATAGCCATACAATAATGAAAACATTCCTAAAGTAATGGTAACATCATGAGCCAATGCTGCAATAGCACCCAAACCAAATTGCCAGTTCTTAAATCGAACAAAAATATAGAAGAACATAATCAGCAATGAGAAAATAATTGAATAGATAGCTGCTACTTTAATATCATCTGCAATAGTAGGTCCTACTTTACGTGAGCTTTGCCGATAATCATGGATAAATTCTTTAAATGTTACATCATCGCCCAGAAGTGGTTTTAGTCCTTGATATAAATGAGCTTCAACTATACTATCGGCACTTGCATCATCAACATCTACCAAATATTTAGTACTGATCTTAACCTGATTATTTCCTCCGTATGTTTTTACTTCAGGAGTATTATCATCAAAATACTTTGTTAAATCCTTAGCTAATTCAACAGTATTAACATCCTGTTTGAATTTTACAACAAAAGTACGTCCTCCAACAAAATCAATACCTTTATTCAAACCTCTGGTAGCCAAAGAAGCTACTCCAAATAAAACAATCAAACCTGATATTGCATAAAAAATCTTACGTTTACCGATAAAATCAATATTTAAGTTTTTAAATGCATTTTCTGTAAGTTTAATTGAAAATTTAATATCCTTTTTCTTATCAAGAAAACGATCAAATATTAAACGAGTAATAAAAATTGCAGTAAATAAAGAGGTTAAAATACCAATCATTAAAGTGGTAGCAAAACCTTTAATTGGACCATGTCCAAAAACAAACAACACAATTGCTGTTAAGAAAGTAGTTACGTTTGCATCTAAAATAGCAGAATAAGCATTCTTATAACCATCAGAAATAGCAAGTTTTAATCCTTTACCATTTGCCATTTCCTCACGGATACGTTCATAAATAAGTACGTTTGCATCTACCGACATACCGATGGTTAATACGATACCTGCCAAGCCCGGCAATGTTAATACAGCACCCAATGATGCAAGCACTCCAAATATGAAGAAAATATTAGATATTAAGGCAATATCTGCCACTAAACCGGCAGTACTGTAATAAAACCACATGAACAAAAGGATAATAACAAAGGCTATTACAAATGAAATTAATCCTGCATTCACTGCTTGATGTCCCAAAGAAGGTCCTACAATTTGCTCTTCAATAATTTTCACAGGGGCAGGCATTTTACCTGACTTCAAAATATTGGCAAGGTCTTTTGCTTCGGCAACTGAAAAATTTCCGGTAATTGAAGATCGACCTCCTTTAATTTCATCATTCACTACTGGATAAGAGTAAACATAATTATCCAAAACAATAGCAATTTGTTTTCCTATATTTTCCTTAGTTAAACGCGCCCATTTTTGTGCTCCTTCTGCATTCATGGTCATGGTAACTTCGGCTGTTGCCTTATTATTTCCAAACTCTGCACGAGCATTGGTTACCACATCACCAGAAAGCGCCGGCAAACCATCACGATTGGTAACTTTGATGGCAATTAACTGAAAATATTCACCTTTTGTCTTGTAATCAATGGGTTTTACTTCCCATAATAATTTTAAGTTTCTGGGTAAAATTTCTTTGATAGGTAATAGATTAAGGTATTCATTAACTTTTGCAGTATCTTTTACATGAGCTGTACCCACAGCAGCTCCTTTTAATAATTGTCCTTGCTGATTAGCATTTGGTCGCAGTATAGCAAATAAAGGATTTTCTTTTTCAAATTGAGAGAAAGCATCCAGCGTTTCTCCTGTTTGAGTAGTATCTTTTTCTATTTCATCCAATAGAGATAATTCAGAACTGTCTTTTACTTCTTGTGTTGCAACATTGGCAAGAGCACTTGAATCAACAACTGTTGAATCTTGTTTATTAGTATTCTCGGTAGCCAATAACTCTCTTAACTTTTCATTAGCTGCACGCAAATATTCAAATACTTCGGTATTATCATAAGTCTCCCAAAACTGAAGATCGGCAGTTCCCTGCAATAATTTACGTACACGCTCCGGGTCTTTTATACCAGGTAATTCAACTAATACACGTCCTGCAACATCTAATTTTTGAACATTTGCTTGTGATACACCAAAGTGGTCAATACGCGTACGGATAATATTAAACGAATTATCAATAGCATCTTGAACTTCTTCACGAATTACTTTAAGAACTTCTTCGTCTGTTGAATTATAGTCAATGCGATCTTTTAAATCAATAGTATTAAAAATGGATGCCAAGCGTGCACCTTTAGGAGCAACTTCTTTAAAGGCTTTATAAAAAAGAGTAACAAAATCATCTTGGCTGTTTTGTTGCAATTCCTTTGCTCTATTTAAGGCTTTTAAAAAGGTAGGGTCTTTACTGTAATTTGCCAGAGACTTCATTAAATCGATTACCGAAACCTCCAAAATTACGTTCATTCCACCTTTAAGGTCAAGACCAAGATTAATTTCCCTGTCCTGACACTCTCTGTATGTATAATTTCTGATCCATAAAAAATTATAAACACCTTCACCTGCAATTGAGTCTAAATATGCGGTTTCTTTTTTAATATCACCGTTTGCATATTCAGCAGCATCTCTTTTTACACTGTTGGTTACCCAGGTAAAAGAAAGCTGATAAATACTCACTAACGCTAAGGCAATTGCTAATAGTTTAATTGCTCCTTTACTTTGCATTTTTCTTTACTTTAATTATATTTTACGTTAAATACTCGATTTTTAAGGTCGCAAATATATAGAT
>JALWNR010000476.1 GCA_027083715.1 Bacteroidales bacterium | reverse complement strand
CATGATGTAATACCAACAACCTGTTTATTTACACCAAAAGGATTTGGGTATTGGTATTATGCCGATGCTACATGAAAATAGTACAATTTATTGGACTATATTGAATGTGCAATCGGTATAAAATAATCATTACTCACTTTGTTCGTGAGATCGTTTCACTAAGTTGCCTTGTGAGTTTAATAATTATCTACCATAAAAAGAAGATTTTAGCATAAACATAACCTATGGTTTCGCTTAAAACTGAGCGCATTCCCCTACTGTACATCCACCATTTTTTTGTATCATAACTTTTATCCGGTACAGAAATAACACCTACTTTATATTTATTATTAAGAGCCCTTTCGTAAAACAAGCGACTACGCCTGGAATGACATCCTATTGACAGCACATCAACAGCTTTTATATCCTGATGCTTCATAAGCCATTCATTAAGGGTAAGTGCCGATGAATATGTTCTGTTCCTAATTGCATTTTTACCGGGAATTGCAACAATTTTATTTTCATCAACACCCAGTTTAATTAAACTTGCTTTTGTAAGTTCAGCCATTGTTTTATATTCTGATACATAAATACCCGAAGGTATATTTCCACCGGAAGTAATAATTAGTTTATAATTATCATTATTCTTAAATTTAGCAACTGCTTGTTCAATTGCATAATCTGCCAATAAACCATCAAGGACTAAAGCTTGTCCATAAACCGGCTCATTCAGACTCAAAAAATGGTGAATATTTTTTATAACCAAATAAAAAATAATTCCGATTAATAAAACAATGATAAGCTTAACTTTTCTGTTTAACACCTTACATTCTTTTTTTTCAATCAATCTAAAATTCATCTGATTATTTTTAAATTAATTTCTAATGACATAATATGATTAGCATCAAATCAAGTGTATTGTTTCATAAAATTTATTTCAAATATTCAGCTTTTTATTTTTTCTATTTACCACTATTAGTTAACTCTTTAATATCAAGGTTTTTCTTAAAAAATAAACACCGTAATATAAGGCAAAACAATAGTACTTAAAAAATGAGACTAATCTTGAACCAAATAATCATAATTTCTATAACCATCAATTTCTTTATACCAATCTGTATAACTTAAACCTCCTGACTCTGCCCACTTTGCAAAATAAGGATATCCAAGAATGATTTCAGATTTCTCAGTTGGATAAACAAAATCGTGAATGATGTCAATAGCCCAAGGCAAATTATTTTTATCTTTATAAAAGGATTGTGTTGTAAAATCACTGTTGTCGTCAAAAGTTCCAAAATAAGATAAATTAGCCAAATCAGTTGGTGGCATGTTACTTAAATGTACTTCACGTTCGCGATCACCATCGATAAAAATAAATGGGTTATAATCTCCTATAAGAGCAGCATCTATTGGTTCGGAATATGTTATTGTAAGTTCTATTTCTCTGTTCTGATCGTTTGTCCAGGCATTATCAAAAACAATAATAACAGGTTTAGATTGGTTTATTTCAAGACCTTTACTATCAACGGTTATCAAAGCTTCGGTTAGTCGGTATCCTGTTACTTGCTTAATCAATGATTCATCAATATTTAATTGAATACCAAAACCGTTTCTAAACGAACCACCTATATTTTTAATAACATAATTTAACTTAGTTTCAACCACAAGTCCATCAGCATTTGCAATGTTTGTATAACGATAATTAACAACAAGATCGTTAAAATCAAAATCTCCTTGCGATGGCCACAAATCTTCAAAAGCATATGTTCCCCAACCATAAATTGACGGGGTATAACTACTGGATGCTTTAGTAGGATCATCTGGAAATTCATCGTAGAAATCAACTATTCCATCACCATCAGTATCGGTTGTAGGAATTGCACTCTCATCATATGGCAAAGTTGCTAAATCATGAATTACAGTACTATATGTAGAACGAGATTGCCAACCACCTGTAACTTTATCCATGATAAATGTATAACCTTCATCACCTATAGCTGTTGCCCACCAGAGTTCATCATTTGAATCAAAAGTTAGAGAGTTAGGATAGTTTGGCAAACTTTCAGAACTAACCCAAATAGCATTAATTGTGTTTCCATCAGTAAATTCACATCTATATAATCCTGATGTAGTTGAAATATACATAGTTCCAGCACTATCGAAGGTTAAATCTCCGCCTGATGTTGTTTGAAGTCCGGATAGATAATATACTGATAAAATTGAAGCATTTGAAGGGTCTAATACAAACACATAGCTGTACGTTGAAAAATACAATAATCCATCGTTTTGATTAAAACCCAGTCTTGGACCTCCATATCCCACTGTACCAATAGTTTTCCAACTGGCAGCATCAATATCATAGGAATATAGGTAATAGGGATACGAATTTCCAATTGTATAAAGTTTTCTTGCAACAGGATCAATAGCACAAGTATAACTTCCATCGTTATTGGGTAAAGAACTGATTACGGTCAATTCTTTGGTGTTTTCATCGATAGTAAATAAATCGCCACCACCATTTGTTCCGTAAAAAATATCATTAACTGTTGCACTTGTTTTATAGGTATTTTGTTCAAAAGCAGCTTTATTTCCATTTACTGAGATAACAGAAGAACTAAAAACGCCCATTTCATTACGAACAACATATAAAGATGTAATATAAGTTGGAATTGTAACATGCAGAGTAATGTCCGGCTTGTCTGTAACTATAGTAGCTATTTTATTGTTTAAAGCATCGGTTAATTGCACTGTTGCATTAATCGTATTTCCTGCTTCATCAACATATGTAATGTCCTTATTTAATTTATTTTCGTCATATAAATAAACATCGTATTTAATCTGATTGGTAGCTTTACGTTTAGTACTTTTAAACGTTAACTCAATGTCTTTTGCCGTTTTATAATCAAAATCTTGCGGAACATCTAAATCAGTCATTTGCTGCACCGGTTGTATTTCATCCGGAGAAACAAAATCCTTCTTGCATTTTGTTAATAAAAATGCAATGAATGTTAAACCCAGGAATAATATTATCTTTTTCATTGTTTTAAATTTTTTAAATTAATAATTATTAAACATCTGCATTACTTCAAAATAATCAGGGGTGATTATGAATTGTATGAATAAATTTTTTATTCGCATTTTTTAGTTTAAAAAGTACTAAAAACATGATAAAAAAAGCCTTAGGTAATGTAAAAACCGCTTTTAAAGTTTTAAGGTTGTAATAAGTAGAAGGAATAGCTAATAAAAAAGCAACTATAGTCAATATTAATAATGTTATCCAGTTAAGAGGACTAAAATAAAGAAACACGCTTCCTATTTTAGGATAAAATATGGATATTAAAATATTTATACTAGTAATTATTATTAATGAACCTAAAAGCAGAATGCGTGGAGGTAAAATCATCTGATACACTTTATCAAAAAAATCTATATTTCTTTTAGTAATTAGG
>JALWNR010000475.1 GCA_027083715.1 Bacteroidales bacterium | reverse complement strand
TATTTTTAGCACCATTTATTTTTTAAAAATGTAATAAAGGACACTCCTGGAAACTTAAAATTCAAAGCCTGCTCCGATACTTCGGAGGCTTTTTGGAATTATAAAAGCGGAGTTTACTGTTGTAAATGAGTATTTTATAATTTCAAAGTAACGCAGAAGTTGGAGTTTTTAGGAGTGCCCTAAACAAGTTAGCTTTAATTATTATCAATAATATTTGGGCTGGTATTGCGTTACTATTATTTATAACACAAAGTTTTAAGGAAATGAAATTAAGATTTTTACTATTGTTGCCTTTTATTGGGCTGCTTGCAATAAGTGTTCAAGGACAAATTAATTATGGAGGAACACCTTTATCTTTTCATAAAAGCGGATTGAAATCAATTCCTGTTTACAATACTCCTAGCTTTGATTATCAGCAAATGATACGCGAAGATGAAGCAAACAAAGGTGGAGCAAAACCCTATCGTTTTGGTAAATCTCATCAGGTGAATATAAATCCCGAAAATTCAGGAGTCTGGACAACATTACCAACGGGTGAAAAAATCTGGAGATTACAAATTCATTCGGATAATGCCTATGCTATAGGTTTGTTTTTTAAAAATTACAAATTAAATAAAGGAGTACGGCTTTTTGTATATGCACCTGATAAAAGTATTGTAAAAGGGGCATTTACCGAAAAAAATAATAAAACAACTAAGGTTTTTTCTATTCTGCCATTGGCAGGTGAAGATATTATTCTCGAACTTAATGTACCTGCTGATGTTAATTATGGAATATTTGAATTATCCGGTATTATTCATGACTATAAAAATGCTTTTGGGAAAAAACTTAAAAGTACCAATGCTTCAGGTTCTTGTAATGTAAATGTTAATTGTCCCGAAGGTACCGATTGGCAAAACGAAAAACGTTCGGTAGTAAAATTCACTTTCGTGGATGATGGCGGCGGTACTTATATGTGTTCAGGAGCTTTAATTAATAATGTACGGAAAGATGCCACCCCCTATCTGCTTACGGCAAATCATTGCATAAGTTCATCAACAGAAGCTACAAGTGCAGTTTTTATATTTAATTACGAAAGCGAGCTTTGTAATGGCACAATAGGACCTACGGATCAAACTGTATCGGCTGCCGACCTAGTAGCCACACCTTCATCATGGAGTTTGGATTTCAGTTTATTAAAACTTACTGCTGACCCACCTGCAGAATATAATGTATATTTTGCAGGTTGGAACCGTTCCACATCGCCTGCGGCTAATACAACCACCATACATCATCCGAGTGGTGACATTAAAAAGATTTCCTTTGATTATGACCCACCGATTACGGGCAATTATGGTAGCGGTACGGTTACCAATTCACATTGGAATATTGTAGAATGGGATTTGGGAACTACAGAAGGTGGTTCGTCCGGTTCGCCCCTGTTTGATGAGAATCACCGGATTGTTGGTGATTTAACCGGAGGCGATGCAAGTTGCTATAATAATGTTAATGACTATTATGCAAAATTTGATATGAGCTGGGATTATTTTTCGGATCCCAATCAGCAGTTAAAAGCCTGGTTAGACCCCGATAATACAGGTGTAATGACTTTGGATGGTTATGATCCGAACGCTCCGGTGGATAGTATCGATGTAAAAGTAGCCGAAATTGTAGCTCCTGCAGGAACATTTTGCCTTAACAGCCCGATTACTCCAAAAGTGGTTGTGGAAAACTCAGGTGTGAAAGAGATAAATAGTTTTCGCTTATATTATTTTTTGAATAATATGGCTTTAAAATATTATGACTGGTCAGGAAGTCTGGCTACGGGAACAAGTACTACTATTCAGTTAACTTCAATACCTGTAAGTTCCGGTGCCGGAATTTTTACTGCATACACATCAAATCCTAACAACACAATTGATGAAAATCCTGCAAATGATACATTAATATCTAAATTTCAGGCGGATACAATCATTGATAATTTAAAAGTTCAAGGGGATGAGTACATTTGTAGTGAAGAGTTGAGAGGCGAATATTATGTTACTGATGTGGGTAATTATTCATGGTCTGTTAATTCAGGAATTATTAATATAGGGACAAACTCTAATCATATTATCGTTCAATGGAATAAATGGGGAGATAGAAAGGTAAATCTTACCCTTAGCAATACTTGCGGTGATTTTCCTGCTGAATCGCTTGATGTGAAACCTGTACAGCAAAGCATAAGTTTGGATATAAGTACAGGGAACTATGCAGTGAATTGGACTTTGACTAAAGATAATGAGGTTTTTCTCTCGGGAAATATTCCGGAAGGCTCAGCTAATGTTTCAATACCTTTATGTATAATGAGCGGATGTTATGTTTTAAATTTTGATGAGGTACCCAGTTGTACAGATTGTACTTTTTTGGTTGCTGATGAAAACGATAAAGTTTTAGTTTCCGGTAATTTTTCGGGAACATCACAGACAGCCTCTTTTTGTGTGAAAGATAAAAGTGAGGCTATATATAATGTATATCCAAATCCGGCAAAAAATCAAATTAGTATTGAAGCAAATTTTATTGAAGCTTATGAAAATGCAACATTTGCCATTTATACATTAAACGGAGCCGTAAAGATTCCGGAGAACCCATTGAAAGGTGTTACGCAAATTGATGTTTCAGAGCTTAAAAACGGGTATTATATATTAAAAATTCGCTCGGATTATGGAGAATACACCAAAAGTTTTGTAAAACAATGAGGTTTTTAGATGCCGTGTTTATTTTTATGTCTTTTTTTGTTATCTGAAAAAATTTTTATCTTTACGGATATTAATCCAAACCAAAATCAGATATGAAGAAGATTTTAGTTATATTAGGACTTGTTGTTGTATTTATTTTCTTTTTTCTTGTTTATTCCGGCTTATTTGTAGGTGTTAATATTACCGAAGGAGACGTAGGTCCTTATACTTTCATCGGCAAAGAATATGTTGGTGATTATCGTTATGCCGGAGACCGTTTGGATTCAATAGTTGCGGATATACATAAACGAAATATTACATTTGACCAAAGTTTTGGAATTTACAGAGACAATCCGGATAGTATCGCAGTAGATAGTTTGCGTTATATGGTTGGTTGTATCATCCCTGAAAAAAGTTTCAACAGGATTCCTGAATTGGAGCGTGCCGGTTACGTAAAACAAGAAATGGGAAAAACACCCAGTGTTATCGTTGAGTTTCCTTTAAATACAAAAGTGTCTTTTTTAATAGCGGTTATGAAAGTTTATCCTGCATTAAATAATTATTTTGCAGAAAAAGGATATGCAGAAGTTCCTTCATTAGAAATATACGATACAGATAAGATGTTGATTACTATGGAAATAAAAAAGCAGAATTAGTTTATTTCTTCAGTCTGTTAAATTATTGTAAGGTTTTATTTATCATTAAAAAATAAACACTCCGATAGATTAAGGTGTTGGT
>JALWNR010000474.1 GCA_027083715.1 Bacteroidales bacterium | reverse complement strand
ACAATCAGTACTCCTATTACGCCGCCTTTTAGGGCATCAGGTTCAAATGCACCTTTAAAAATTAAGGCAAAAGCTTCAAAAGTACGATCGTAATGCATAAATATGATAATCAGAGCTGTACCTACATATAAGGCAGCCATAAAAGGGACAATTTTTTCAGTTACATTGGCTATTTTTTTTATTCCGCCAATGATAACAATTCCTACCAGAAATGCCAGAATAATACCAAAATAAGCTCCATAAGAACTTATAGCCGGAAATTTTGAAGAAATTTGGGCAAATGCCTGATTAGACTGAAACATATTACCTCCACCCAATGAAGCACCGATTACTAAAATTGCAAATATGACTGCTAAAACTTTTCCTAAACCGGTTAAATTTCTTTTTGCAAGTGCTTTGCTTAAATAAAACATTGGTCCTCCTGATACTTCACCCTTTTCATTAATATTTCTATATTTGACTCCAAGTGTTACCTCTGTAAATTTTGAGGACATGCCTAATAATCCAGCAATAATCATCCAGAAAGTTGCACCGGGTCCGCCAACGGTAATTGCTATTGCCACACCTGCTATATTTCCCAATCCTACTGTTGCAGAAAGAGCTGTTGCAAGCGCTTGAAAATGGGACACTTCTCCTTTGTCATTTGGATTATCAAATTTTCCTCTTATCAGTTCAATTGCATGCCTGAATCCTCGAATATTAACAAACCTCATTTTAATGGTAAAGAAAAGAGCTCCCAACACCAGCCATACCACGACAAAAGGAATTTTCATTTTTTGAGGATCTCCGTTTGGGTGCCTTAATATATTTCCTTGATCGTCATGTATAGTAGGGTCGTATATATTTAGTTTTGCAAAAATGTCAGCCATTAACCAGCTTGCCATAAAATTTACAGGAGGAGTAAAAAATGCATCTATTTTCTCTTCGATTGATTCTGGTTTTATGATAAAACTTTTTGAAATGGTATTATTATTTGCATCAGTAACTGTCAATGTATATTCTGTACCTTCCAGCAAACCTACTGATATATTACTTTTTAGTTCGGTACTTTGTTTTGACCATTTATAGGTATAAGGTGTTTTTCCACCGCTTACAATGGCTTCTGCTTTACCGTCTCTGATATTTGATGATACATTTGTACTTTTTATTTCCAGCTTTAAACTTTCTTCATTGTTTTGGGCATTAATCGATAGAAAAAAGATTGTTAAAAAAGATAGAAAAAACAGACGATACATAATATAAGGTTATAGGTTGGTTAAATTGTTTATTTAGTTTGCAAAAAGTTTTAATTGTTTGGATAAAGTTTCTTTAAGGTTTTTTCGCTCTACAATATAATCTAAAAATCCGTGTTCAAGTAAAAATTCAGAGCGCTGAAAGCCTTCGGGCAGGTCTCTACCTACGGTATCACGTATAACTCTTGGTCCTGCAAAGCCGATTAATGCACCGGGTTCAGCAATATTTATGTCGCCAAGCATGGCATAAGACGCTGTTACTCCGCCTGTTGTGGGGTCTAATAATAAAGAGATATAAGGAATTTTTGCTTTGGATAGTTGGTTTAATTTTGCTGCTGTTTTTGCCATTTGCATTAATGAAAAAGCAGCTTCCATCATTCTTGCACCGCCAGATTTTGAAATAATCATAAAAGGGATTTTGTTTTTAATGCTGTAATCAATTGCACGTGCAATTTTTTCACCTACAACAGAGCCCATTGAACCTCCAATAAACTCAAAATTCATGGCTGCAATTACAATGTCCTGATTATCAATTTTTCCATGAACTGTTGTGATAGCATCTTTCAAACCTGTTTTTTTCATAGCTGCTGCCAAGCGGTCAGTATATTTTTTTGTATCAACAAATCCTAGTGGATCTTTTGAATGAAGCTTAGTATCTAATTCTTTATATTTATCATTGTCTAAAAGAAGTTTAAAATATTCTTTTGTACTCATACGATCATGATATCCACATTCACAAACTTTGATGTTGTTAATGTGATCTTCCATAGGTACTATTTTTTTACATTCCGGACATTTATACCATAATCCTTCTTTAATATTCTTTTTATCTTTTGTATCTGTATTTATACCTTTCTTTAATCTGTTGAACCAGCCCATAATAATCTTTACTTTAACAAAATCGTTTTTTTAATGTACAAACATAAAAAAAAATAGTTTTACCTAAAAATATATAAGTAAAACTATTTTTTAGTTTTTGAATTAGTTTCTGTTCAGTGCATTTAAATCTTCATAAGCATCTTTTATACGAGCAGCCATAGATTTTTCGCCTTCACGAAGCCAAACACGTGGGTCGTATTTTTTCTTATTCGGTTTATCATCACCTTCAGGATTACCAATTTGCGATTGTAAATAATCATGATTTGCTTTTTCATAATTACGTACTCCATTCCAGAATGCCCATTGGGTGTCAGTATCAATGTTCATTTTGATAACACCATAAGAAATGGCCTCCCTGATTTCTTCACGACTGGAACCGGAACCACCGTGAAATACAAAATCAACTGGTTTTTCAGCTGTGTTGTATTTATTTTGGATATAATCCTGAGAATTTTTTAGAATAATTGGAGTTAATTTAACATTTCCGGGTTTATATACACCGTGTACATTACCAAAGGACGCAGCAATCGTAAATCTGTGGCTAATTTTGCTCAAACGTGTATAAGCTTCAGCAACTTCTTCGGGTTGTGTATAAAGCAATGAATTATCAAGCTCTGTATTATCTACTCCATCTTCTTCACCACCGGTTACACCCAATTCAATTTCCAAAGTCATTCCCATTTTACTCATTCTTTCCAGATATTTTTCACAAGTAGCAAGGTTTTCATCCAATGGTTCTTCTGATAAATCAAGCATGTGCGAACTAAAAAGAGGTTTACCATGACGTTCAAAATGCATTTCACCAAAATCTAAAAGTCCGTCAATCCAAGGAAGTAATTTTCGTGCTGCATGGTCGGTATGAAGGATTACTGCAACACCATAGGCTTCTGCCATAGTATGTATATGTTTTGCTGCGGCAACAGCTCCTAAAACAGCAGCTTTTTGATTATCATTTGATAAACTTTTACCTGCAAAAAAATGAGCACCTCCATTTGATAATTGAATAATTACCGGTGAATTGGCTTCTTTTGCAGCTTCGAGTACAGCATTTGCAGAATGTGTGCCTATTACATTTACTGCAGGTAATGCAAAATTATTTTCTTTTGCAATTTTAAATAATTTTTGCACATCATCACCGGTTACTACTCCGGGTTTAATTTGATCTAATACCATAGTTTGAAAATTTAAATTATAATTATTTACGTCTGAAATTTATCATATTTATAATGTAGAATTGTACAGTACAAAAATACAAATAAATTCCCATTAAAGAATGATGTAACTTTATGAATTTTAAAAGGGGTTTTTGCACGTTTAAGGTATATTGTAT
>JALWNR010000473.1 GCA_027083715.1 Bacteroidales bacterium | reverse complement strand
GAATAACATTAATCAAAAAAATGAACATTTTTCTTTAACATATTTTCATCAAAAAAATTATCTTTGCATGTCAAACTTCAAAAGGGACAAAGGACTTTTGAATGTTTTACTAATGAAAAAATAAACTTTTAAACTTATAAACCATTAAACTAATATCATTATAAAACATTAAGATATGAAATCATATAGAAAAGAACTTTGGTTTAATACCACAAAACGCAGAGAATTAATCAACATTACACCGGAAGTAGCTGCATGCATTGTTGAAAGTGGTGTTAAAGAAGGCTTGGTATTGGTTAATGCCATGCACATAACAGCAAGCGTATTTATTAACGATGATGAATCTGGCTTACATGCCGATTACGAAAAATGGCTGGAAAAACTGGCACCGGAAAAACCACACTCGCAATATGCACACAACACCTACGAAGATAATGCCGATGCACACATGAAACGCCAGATTATGGGTCGCGAAGTAGTCTGTGCGATCACAAAAGGTGAACTTGATTTTGGACCTTGGGAACAAATTTTCTATGGTGAATTTGACGGCAAACGCCGAAAACGTGTTTTGGTTAAAATTATCGGGGAATGAAATTAGTTGAATGGTTTAATAGATACTTGCGGATTTAAGGGTTTATTAAACCTTTAAACTAAATAAAGCTATTTAAACATTAAACCCCACAAACTAACAGACCGTAGAAAATACATTTAAGTACTATGTCGCAAGAATTATCTCAATATTTCAACACAAAAGCCGAAATGCAATTTGTTTCGGTAGATGGTTTTCGTAATTATATGAATGTATATCAGCCATTTTACATTCGCTATGCGAAAATTATTGTGATTATGCCTGCTTTGGGTGTAAAAGCTGATTTTTATCACCCTTTGGCTATTGCTTTACGCAATTTGGGATATGTTGTAGTTACTGTTGATTTACGTGGAACCGGAAAAAGCGAAGCCAAACCAAATAAAAAACGCAATTTTGGTTATCGAGAAATGCTTAATTATGATTGGTCTGTTATATTGGACAAAGTAAACCGTCATTTTCCTGAAAAGGAAATCTACCTGATGGGACACAGCCTTGGAGGACAGCTTAACGTAATGTATTCTGCCAAACACAAAAATCTGGTAAAGGCATTAATATTAGTAGCTTCCTGCACAGTCCATTACAAAGCATGGAAATTTCCGTATAATTTAGGAGTACTGTTTGGAACGCAAGCAGGCAGGCTTTTAGTGAAAATATTAGGTTATTTCCCAGGTAAAAAAGTCGGTTTTGCTGGCACCGAAGCAAAAAATGTTATCCTCGACTGGGCATATACCGGACGAACCGGAAAATATAAACCGCAGGGAGATGATTTTGATTATGAAAGCAATTTCAAAACCATAGAACTGCCTGTTTTAGCAATCTCATTTAAAAACGATAAACTGGCACCTAAAAAAGCCGTTGAAGAACTTACCGGAAAAATGCAAAATGCTAAAATTGAACACATTCATTTTTCAAATCACAATTACGACCACTTTAATTGGGTGAAACAAAATGCAGAAGTTGTTACAAAAATTGATGAATGGATAAAACAATTGTAAATTACATCTCCTCATAATATTCAAAAGCATCGATAATATCCAGATAAACCCCGTCAAAACCGGCATCAAGTATTTTTTTCAGGTAAGAATCATCTTTACCGTATATGATACTTTGCCATTCCGGCTCCCAATATCTGACTTTGTAATTTCCCTCCCAATCAGGATTTTCTTTGTCCAACCATTCCGGATTCCCCGGTTTCCAATCACTTTGCCAATAATAACGATAAGTTTCTGCCTCGCCAATGCTCATGTAGGATATTATTAAACGTTTTCCACCATTGGCTTTTGTTTTTAAACTACTGATTTCATCAACTGTGTATTGAGTTTCATTAAACGCATAATCAATTAAAATTACATCATAATTAGTTGCTTTTAATGCATTAATAAAATCTGCTTTAGAAGTAAAATTTTCAGAATTGATGATATAAAGAAAATTTTTTGCATCACTTAACTTATTAATATCATCAGAATTTACTTGAACTGGTTGAGCCGGATAGTCGGGCACTACATTCAAATCCCGCTCAGGCGCAGCAAACGATAACCAGCCTTTTGCCGAATTTTTGGAGTATGAATCGTCCATTTTAGTATGCGTAAAGCAATAATCGGTAACCAGCACCGTAACATTATTTTGCTTACAGATTTCCAGAAAAGGCAACATAGCCTCAGTATCCTCTTGTGGACTTGCTTGGTCATCTTCATTGTATCCGTAAAACAAGTCTTCCCTACCCTGCCCATCTATTGCACTCAGATAGGTGTAATCAGGTGCACCATCCTTTTCTCCGGTTATGCTTACTAATTGTTCCCCGTTTTGAGGTATCACTACAAATTCGGGATTTATACCTTTGGCATATTTACTAATATTTTGCACAAAATTGCGCATTTCTTGTTTGAAATTAACTCCTTCCAAATCTGCTGAATTTTTATCGCAAGCACTAATTAACAAACTTAAAGCCAGGAACATTGAGAATAGATTTTTCATCTGTTTATATTTTAAGTAATTGAAACATTGTGCTATAAAATCTTATTTAACATAATATATTTCTTCTTTCCAATAAAACGGGACTAGATGAGTGTATTAAATTTGCATAGCATGAGTGTTTCATTGTTTAATATTTTGTTTAACAACATAACGATTTGTATTTCAAGATATTTTTGAAATGACCATAAATTTTTGTATTTTAGAAAAAAAAGGACATAATGCAGGATGAAAATAAATATACAGAACGAAGAAAATACATGGTAGAAGAGCAAATAAAACGGCGTGGTATTATTAATACCCGTGTACTGAATGCTATGCTTAAAATAAAACGCCATCTTTTTATTCCCGAAAAAAAGTATCACGAGGCATATAAAGATCATCCGATACCTATAGGTAAGGGACAAACTATATCGCAACCATTTATTGTAGCTTATATGACGGATAAGTTAGCCGTTCAAAAACATCACAAAGTATTGGAGGTAGGCACTGGCAGTGCTTATCAAACGGCAATATTATGTGAACTTGCAAAAGAAGTTTACACCATTGAATTATATGAAGATTTAGCTATCAAAGCAAGGAAAATATTACATGAATTGAACTATACTAATTTCACACTTAAAATTGATGATGCATATCACGGCTGGGAAGAGCATGCTCTATTTGACCGCATAATGGTTACTTGTGCTCCCGCTCACATACCCCAAAAACTAATTGAGCAACTTACCGTAGGCGGTAAAATGATTATTCCGACAGGCAAAAGATATGCACAAGAGCTTTTACTCATTGAAAAAGAATATAACAGAATTACAAAAAAAAGAATATTAGAGGTACGTTTTGTTCATATGAAAAATAAATTAGATAAAAAGTACAAAAATTATATAA
>JALWNR010000472.1 GCA_027083715.1 Bacteroidales bacterium | reverse complement strand
ATTTAAGGCAGAGGTTTGTTCATATTATTATAATAGAAAAAAAGTTTATTAATGATTTCTTCTGTATTGTTCGGATAGTCAATTTTTATATGATGATCATTGTTTAACCAATCTAAGATTTTATTGTAATTTTTAAGACTAAGTTTATTAATAACCGAAACTCCTATTTTTTTTAGTGCAGCAGCATTATACAATTGTTCCAATTGTCTTTTCATTGGAATTACGAGAAGTTTTTTGCCTAAATAAAGAGCTTCGGCAGGTGTTTCAAATCCAGCTCCACATATAATGTCGGTACATTTGGAAAAACTTTCTGTGAAGTGAGTTTTTGATACCGGATATATCTCAATATTTTCATGGATAAATGCACTTTTATTATGTTTAGAAAATATTTGCCATTTTATATTTTTAAATCTGCTAAGTGTTTCAATGAGTTTTTCATCACTATATGAAGGTAAATATACTGTGTAATGTCCTAAGTCTTCTTTCTTAATTGCTCTGACTTCTTGTCTTATTATTGGTGTAAATGTTTGCTCATCATAATTTGAGAAATGAAAACTAAATCGGTGCAAAGTTGGTGCATAATATTTTAGAATTAGATGTCCTATATAATCAAAAGTGTGGGGTTTAGGTATCTTTTTACTTAAAATACCGGATTGGTGACTCAAAGAAAAACAATTTACTTTTTTAAATTTGCATGCCCATGCTGATATTGGTTCAAAATCATTGATTACTAAATCGTAATTTTCTACTGGTAGTTGGCAAATCTCTTTATAGAGTATTTTAAAATTTAAATTCTTAATTGTATGCCAAATATCTACTCCTCCTTTTTTTCCAAAAACAAAACTTAATCCGTGTAAACGATATTTTATTGGATAATCCAAGTTTAAATCTGTCTGTGTCCCACTTATGAGAATATCAACACTTGCCTTTTGTTTTAGTATTTGAATAACATCCTGAGCACGTGCTAAATGTCCGTTACCTGTCCCTTGTATTGCATATAAAACCTTCATAACTTTACGATTGAAAATCTTCCAATATATTTTGTAATAATGTATTCATCGAAAGGTCAATTATAATAAGTTCTTTCTCATTATCTTCTGTTTTTTCTTCATTCATTTTTGGATCTTTATTGTATTCATAAATTACCCATTCGCCTTTATTATACTCAAGAGAAGTTAAATTTTCAATCCAATCACCTGAATTTAAATAAGTAATTTCTTCTTGTTCTAGTTTTACAACTCGCTTTTGTGCCTTATGTATATGTCCGCAAATAACATATTTAAAGCCTCTTTTTTGTCCTGCTCTGGCAGCTGTTTCTTCAAAGTTATCAATGTATTTTAATGCAGATTTTACATTATCTTTAATTCTTTTCGACATGGATATTTTTTTTCTTCCAAATAATCTTGCTAAATAGTTTATCACAAGGTTTAACAATATTAAGATATCATAACCTATTGCACCCAATCTAGCCAGCCATTTTGAGTTTTGAATGATAACATCAAAAACGTCTCCATGAAAAAACCATGCTTTACCATTGGCTAAATCTATTTTTAGATCATTTAAAATATGAAATGAACCTAATTTCATTCCTGCAAACTTTCTAAGAATTTCATCGTGATTACCGGTGATATAATAAGTTTCTACTCCTTCGGCAGCAAGACTTACAATTTGTTTTATAACTTTCATGTGCGATTTTGGCCAATATCTTTTCTTAAACTGCCAAATATCCATTATATCGCCATTTAGTATTAATTTTTCAGGTTGAATACTTTTTAAGTATTTTTTTAGTGCATTTGCTTGGCAGCCATAAGTTCCTAAATGAATATCAGAGAGAACAACTATTTCTACTTTACGTTTATTTTTACTCATAACTTTTTTTGCAAAGTAAAACTAATTGTATTACTTAATTATTAATGAATTATTATATTATTGTAAAATATTTTTAACAAATATTATATTAAAACACTGAACTTGATTTATTGTAATTATTTAATACATAGAAGAATAAGTATTTATTTAAAAACTAACTAACAAAATAGTTGTTTAACTAAAAATTTAGTTTTATATTTGTGTCATGAACGAATTAACAAAAGCCGAAGAACAAGTAATGCAAATCCTCTGGAAAATTGAAAAAGGGTTTGTGAAAGATGTAATGACTCATTTTGACGAGCCAAAACCAGCCTACAATACTGTTTCTACCATTATCCGGATATTGGAAAAAAAAGGTTTTGTGGGGCACAAAGCCTATGGAAAAACTCATGAATATTTTCCTTTAATCAGTAAAAAGGAATACACAAAGAATTTTTTCAAAGGTTTTCTGAATCGTTATTTTAATAATTCTTTCCGCCAATTGGTTTCATTTTTTTCTAATGAGGAAGAAATGAGTATTGAGGAAATGGAAAAAATTATGAAAATGATGGAAGACGAAATTAAATCGAAAAAAGAAAAAGAAAATGATTGAATTGAATGAATTTCTGTTAAAATCAAGTATTATTTTAATTGTTTTTTATGCTGGATATTGGTTTTTGCTTAGAAAAACAACACATTTTAAACTAAATCGTTTTTACTTGCTAAGCGGTTTGTTTTTGAGTCTGAGTCTGCCGTTTATGCATTTTAGTATTCCCGAAGAATATCCTGCAGAGGTGTTTATCACTCTGGACAGTATTGAAGTAGCTGCAGTTAATACACAGGCAGATGCTCAAATGTTTGATTATGCTGAAATTCTGAAATATATTTATTTATCGCTTGTATTGTTTTTTACCTTTCGGCTGATTTTTCAGTTTTATTTCCTTTTTCGGCTGTATTTAAGCTCAGAAAAAGAAAAAATAGACAAAAAAATAGTTTTGAAAACGGATAAAAACAATGCAGCATTTTCTTTTTTCAATCTGGTTTTTATTAATGATAAAGACAGAAGCTCTGATGAGTTTTACGCGATTTTTCGGCACGAAAGCGTTCATGTTTCACAAAAACATTCGGTAGATATTTTATTTGCCGAAGTACTTGTTATTGTTCTTTGGTTTAATCCGTTCGCATGGTTGTACCTGAAAAGTATTAAGGCAAACCATGAATTTTTGGCTGACGATGGTGTAGTCAGATACGGTTTTTCGGCAAACCGCTATCTGGAAATCCTGTTTGAACAAAGTACAGGGCTGCACTTAAGTTTGGCAAATAATTTTAACCAATCTTTAACATTTAAAAGACTAAACATGATGAAAAAAATAAGATCCAATAAATTAACACAGTTAAAAGTTTTGATTGTTCTTCCGGTAATCGTTGCTATGGTTGTTTTTGTATCTTGCTCTAAAGAGCTGCTAGATGTTCGGGCTGAAAAGAGCAAGGAGGTTAAACGGTTTGATACACAGGATGTTAATAAAGATAAAAATGATATTGGTGGTGAGGTATTTTATGTAGTGGAAGAAATGCCTCAGTTTCCGGGCGGTGAATTGGGTTTGCGTAAATTCATTGCTATGAATGTAAAATATCCGCAAGAAGCACGCGAAAAAAACATACAAGGAAAGGTATATGTCCGGTTTATTGTTACAAAAACCGGTGCGGTTGATAGTGTTACTGTTGTTCGCGGTGTTAATCCTGTTTTGGACGATGAAGCGGTAAGAGTAATTAAAACATTGCCTAAGTGGACACCGGGCAAACAAAAGGAAATACCTGTAAATGTGTACTATACCGTACCTATTAATTTTAGCCTGCAAAGCGAAGAAAACAACCATGCCGTAACTGCAATTAATGCTTCTAATCCTGATACAAATTCAGAAATAGAGGATAAAGCAATAAATGTAATTACGTTTGAAAATGCTAGAAATAATAAATTAAAACAAGAAAAGTTGCTTAAAGAAAAAAAGAAAATTAAGAGTCAAAGAGAGTTGTTAGAAGCGGAGTTGGAAACTATAAAAAAGCAGCTTAATAATGCTAAATCAGAGAAAGAAGTAGAAATTTTAATTCGAAAAATGGCAGAATTGAAAAAGCAAATTAAACACTTTGAAAAATAGATTCTTGAAATGAAATGATAATCTGCCTACAAGAAATCAGTAGCATATTTTTGAATTTCATCAGGAAACATCCAAGAAATTGAAAACCTTATTAACTGTCTGTTATTGACACTGTTTAGTGTTAATAACAGGCAGGATTACTTTTTAAAATTTAGTTAAAATGAAGCAGCTTCTTATTCATATAAGTTTGTTTTGTATTTCTTTTTCAACAGTTGCCCAAAATCAAAATCAAATTGACTCCTTAATTTCCGAAGGAAATTATTTGCTTGCTTTGCAGAAATCAAAAAAACTGCTCATGCATGACAGTCTGAATGTAAATGCCTGGGAGTTGTTGGGTAAAACAAATCGTTTAAATCAAAAATATAATGATGCCGTAAAAGCCTATGAAAAAGCAAGTGCTTTAAATCCTGATAATAAATCATTATTATTGATTTTGGCAAAAACTTATACTACCATAGGAGTTCTGCACAAGGCAATAAAAGTTTATAAACAGGTGTTGAATTTGGATACCAATAATATTGCAGCTCAGATAAACTTATCGGCTTTATATCTTAAAACCGAAAAATTTAAAGATGCTTATGACTTGTTTTATCGTTTGCACCATAGTGATACCCTGAATAGTGAATATGTTCGGCAAATGGGGTACTGTAAATATAGGCAAGGCAAACTCAAGGAGGCTTTCGCCTTGTATAAAAAATCGTATCAGCTGAATTCAGAAAATCTGAAAACCATTTATTGGTTGGCAGATGTTTATATTGTTGGTAAAAAATACGACAGTACGATTAATATGGTTTCTAGAGCATTAAAAGTTTATCCCGAAAACGGAAAATTATATGCTAAGCGAGGAAATGCTTATTTTAGAAAAAATCATCATTATTTAAGTGCTGCTGATTATGAAAAAGCAATTGAATTTGGCTACACAAACTATCAGTTGCAAAAAAAATTGGGTAAGAGCTTGTTTGTTATCAAAAAATACGATGAAGCACGTGTTACACTTGAACAATTAATAAAGTTAGATACTGTTGATTATCAGATTTGTATGTACTTGGGTGGTATTTATAATGCACTTGAAGATTATCAAAAATCATTATTGTTTTATGAATATGCCGTTGAATTGCTTTTACCTGACCCTATGTCAATGGTGGCAATATATAGAGGGATGGGAAAAACATATCATAATAAAGGGCAATATCATAATGAAATAGCTGTGATTAAGAAACGGTATAATTATCAAAAACAAGCTTATCCCTCGTATGAATATTTATTGGAAATTGCATCAATTTACGAGGATAATTTGCATAATAAAGAAGCTGCTTTAAAATATTATCAAAAATACTACGATAGAATTAAAAACTATGAATATGATTACTGGAAAGAAAAAGCAGAAAAAGTGTTGGCAAAAGTTAATCACCTAAAAGAAGAGTTACATTTTGAAAGATAAAAAATAAAGCCGGAGTTAATTTACCGGCTTTTATTTCTATTTTACATCTATTAATTGTACATAAAAAATTAAGGTAGAGTAGGGGGCAATACTTCCGCTACCGGATGCTCCGTATGCTAAATCAGAAGGGATAATCAACATTGCTCTGCCACCTTCTTTCATATAAGCTATTCCTTCGTCCCATCCGGCAATAACCTCACCTTGCCCTAAGGTAAATTCAAAAGGAGAACCTCTATCCCAAGATGAGTCAAACACAGTGCCATCAAGTAATTGTCCTTCATAGTTTACCACAACGGTTTTACCTGCTTCTGCTTGAACGCCTGTACCTTTCTCTGTTTCAATATAATACAAGCCACTTGCTGTTGGTGTAAGTGTGGTATCATTTTTTGTTTCATAATCTGCAATAAATGCTTCACGAGCATCTATTTCTGTTTGTTTTAAATCATCCCAGTAGGTATTTTCTTTTTCGCACCCTGTATGAACAACTGACAATACAATTAGCCAGAGTACTAACAATTTTGTAAACTTCATAAATTTTATTTTTGAATATTAGGCTGCTAAATTAAAAATTTTTTCCTAAAAAGAGTCTTTTAAGTTAATGTCAAATTCTGTTGTGAAGTCTTTTAGTAATCTGTTTTGATAATAAACTAAGTTTGATATAATATTGCATGAGGTGTAATAATTAGCAATTTAACCATTTAACTTTTAACTCTGGTATGTGAATTGTACTATTTGCAAAGTCTTATTTGTACGAAAATATTTTCTAATAATCAATTTATAACATTTGCAAAACAAAATAAGTAATTGTACCTTTATATGCAGAATCACAGATGAAAACTTCACTAATGGGCTATCTATTTTTTATAAAATTTAAAAGGATAAAATTTTATATTTTACTCTTATTCATTATCGCACAAACGAATTTTCTTGTTGCACAAGCTCCAAATATAAAATTTGCTCACATTACGCTTGAAGATGGTTTGTCGCAAAGTTCTATATACAGCATTGTTCAAGATAATAAAGGATTTATGTGGTTTGCCACACTTGACGGTTTAAATAAATATGATGGTTACAATATTAGTATCTACCGGAATAATCCTGCCGACAGCAATTCTATCTCTGATAATGTACTAAATTATCTTTATGTTGATAAACAGGAATATGGTGGCAAACTTTGGATTGGAACACGCGGGGCAGGACTTTGTGTTTTTGATGAAATCTTTGATCGTTTTACTACTTATACGCATCAAAAAAACAATCCACATTCAATCAGTTCAAATAATGTACGCTATATTACAGGTGATAACAGATATTTATGGATAGCTACATCTGCCGGACTAAATCGTATGAGTAGAACTACGGGAAATTTTACAACATATAGTTTTAATAATAAAAACAAAAATTTTATCAATTGCATTATATCGGTAAATAATAATGTACTTTGGTTAGGTACAAATAACGGACTCTGTAAATTTAATAAAGAAACGGGTAATTTTTTATTTTATAATTTTAAAGATAAAACCGGAAAAACCAACAGAATAAATACAATATTAACGGGTGCAATTGATAACAACCAAACACTTTGGCTGGGTACTAATAACGGAATGATAAATTTTGACACAAAAACTGATACATACATAATATATAGGAAAGAAAATAATAAAAACAGTTTGAGCAGTAATATTATCACTTCGATTATTATTGATAGAGATGAAATTGTTTGGTTGGGTACTCAAAAAGGAGGGTTGTGTCGTTACGATAAAAGGAAAAATGAATTTACTACCTATAAAAATGACCCTGCAATACGTAGTTCATTACAAAACAATAACATTCTTTCATTGTATCAGAACAAAGAAAATATTTTGTGGATTGGTAGTTCTTTGGGCGGTGTTGATAAATGGAATCGCGCAGCAGAAGAATTGAGTCTTTTTAGGCATAATCCGTATGATGAAAACAGTCTGAGTAACAATCAAGTACGTAACATATATCAAGACCGTCAAGGTAGAATTTGGATTGGAACAGTACTTGGAGGACTGAACCTGTTTATTAAAAAACAAAATAGATTTATTCATTACATGAATAATTCAAATAATCCGAATAGTTTGAGTAATAATCATGTACGTGATATATTGGAAGACAGCAAAGGCAGATTTTGGATAGCTACAGATGGGGGCGGTTTTTGTCATTTTTATCCCCAAAAGGAAAAATTTGAACCTATTACAAGCGAAAATTCCGGTTTAAGCAACAATAGGGTTTGGTGTATTATAGAAGATAATAATGGAATGCTTTGGTTGGCAACTTATGGTGGAGGTGTAAATATTTTTAATCCGGAAACAAAAGAATTTATAGTTTTAAAAAATACCGATGATACAAGCAGTTTAAGTAATGATTTTGCTACTACTCTTTTTGAAGATCATTTAGGAATTATTTGGGTAGGCACATTTGGTGGAGGTTTAAACAGATGGAATCCGAAAACAAAATCGTTTATTCGTTATCGGCATGATCCTAAAAATAAAAAAACAATAGGAAATGACAGAATTTATGCAATTAATGAAGACAGCAAAGGACGCTTGTGGATTGGAGAAAAAGGAGCTTTAAGTTTGTTTATTAGAGAAAAACAAGAATTTGAAAATTTTGATGAACGCCACGGACTTCCTAATAATGTGATTATGGGGATTTTAGAAGACAATCATGGAAATATATGGGTCAGTACCAATCGCGGGCTTTCAAAATTTAATCCTGAAACAAAAAAAGTAAGAAATTATGATATAAGGGATGGATTGCAAAGTAATGAATTTTTAGTAGGCTCATATTGTAAAACAAGTAGCGGAAAATTTATGTTTGGTGGGATAAACGGTTTCAATGTTTTTAATCCGGATAAAATTGTTGACAATCCTAATTTACCTTCAGTAGTGATTACCGGTTTTCAGATTTCAAACCAACCTGTAAAATTTGATACTACAATCAGTAATAAAAAAATAATTATATTAGATCATAAACAAAACGATATTTCATTTGATTTTGTAGCTTTGGATTATATTTTTCCGAAAAAAAATCAGTATAAATATAAATTAATTGGATACGATGACAATTGGGTGGACATTAAATTTAAACGATATGCCACATATACCAATCTACCTCCCGGAGATTATATTTTTAAAGTAATCGGCTCAAATAATGATGAGGTTTGGAATAAAGAAGGTTCCCAAATTAAAGTAATTATTGAACCCGCACTTTGGCAACGCCTATGGTTTAAAATTTCACTTGGTTTATTATTAATATTCTTGCTCTCTTTATGGTTTTATTTACGTATTCGCCGTATTAAAAAACAAAATGAATATCTTGAGGAGCAAGTTCGATTGCGTACAGCAGAAGTAGTTCAACAAAAGGAGCAAATAGAGGAACATTTGCATGAAATAAGCGAACAAAAAAAAGAAATTACCGATAGTATCCATTATGCCAAAAGAATTCAAACCGCTGCGTTACCGGTTGAAAATTTAATGCTGGATATTATTCCCGAACATTTTGTACTATTTAAACCTAAAGATATTGTTAGTGGTGATTTTTATTGGACAACTAAAAAAGCCGATAAATCAATAGTTGTTGCTGCTGATTGTACCGGACATGGTGTTCCGGGAGCATTTATGAGTATGTTGGGTATTAGTTTTTTGAATAAAATTGTAAACGAAAAAGGAATTACGCAGCCGGATGAAATACTCAACCGCTTACGCGAAAATGTGATACATGCTTTACACCAAACCGGCGAAGAACAAGAAGCAAAAGATGGAATGGATATCGCCATCTGTACGATTATCTCAAAAGAAAATAAATTACAATTTGCCGGAGCCAATAATCCGTTGTATATTAAACTCAATAATGAAATGCAAGTAATAAAAGGTGATAAAATGCCTATTGCGTTTTATGATTATATGAAACCTTTTACTTTGCATGAGTTTATCTATGCAAAAAATGATGTATTTTACCTTTTTTCTGATGGATATGCCGATCAATTTGGCGGACCCAAAGGCAAAAAATTTATGTATAAACCTTTTCGTAATTTATTAATTGAGATTTCAAATAAAACAATGAATGAACAAAAAAGTATTCTAAATAAAACAATTGAAGAATGGCGTGGAAATTTAGAACAAGTAGATGATATTGTTGTGTTTGGTGTACGTTTATAAAAATAAATGAATATGCAAAAATTTATCCTTATTACGATTATTTTTTTCTACTCTGTTTTGCAACTCACTGCGCAAAATAATATCCCTGAATTGGAAAGCAAGCTTAAAACTGCATCCGGAAAGGAAAAAATTGAACTTTTGTATAAGCTGTCAAAACTTTATTTAAAATCAGATACTAAAAAAAGTTTAAATTATGCTGAAAAATCATATAATCTGGCAAAAAAATCAAAAGATAAAAATATGCAGGCAAATGCTCTAAATATGATGGGTACTGCTTATTATCAGCAACAAAAATATCGCTTGGCAATTAGAAATTATGAGAAAGAATTGGATTTAAGAAAACAGCTTGGTCAAAAATATTCTAAAATAAAAGTTGAGTATAACCTTGCTGCTACATATCAAATCAGTGGAAAAGAAAAAAAAGCATTGGGCTTATACAAAGAAGTTTTAGATTACTCAAAAAAGAAGAACTACCCCGAATTAACAAAAAAGACATACAGGTCAATAATTCAAGTTTATGTGAAAGAAAAAGATTATAAAGATGCATTTTTATATTTACAAGAATATCAAAACTATTTAAATAATATAAAAACCAACTACACTCAACAAAAAATTAATCTTTTAGAAACTCAATTTGAAGAGCATGAAAAAGAGCTTAATAAAAAAGCAAATCGTTTAAAAGAAATTGACAGTGTTTTAAATGAGCTTTTAATCGAAAAATCAACATTAGTTGAAGATACAATTGTTAAAGGATTAACAATAGACAAACTGGCAACTGATACCATTAAAAAAGCAGAAGAAATTAAAGTTCAAAAAGAAGAAGTTAAGCGTAGAGAACAATGGCTTACCGGAGCGATTATTTTTATTGTTGTTGTACTGATTTTTTCATTTCTTCTAACTTGGATGTATCGCCGGATGAAAAAAGCATATAAGCTTTTAGCAATACAAAATGCTGAGATTCTTGAAAAAAATGAAGAAATAAAAGCCCAATCAGAGTTAATTAAAACACAGGCTGATAAACTTGCAGAACAACACCAAATTACATTAAAGCAAAAACAAGAAATTATTGATAGTATTAATTACGCCAAAAGAATTCAACAAGCCATATTCCCAACAAAAGAATATATTAATGGAATACTCAATGATCACTTTATTTTATTTAAACCACGCGATATTGTTAGTGGAGATTTTTACTGGATGAAAAAAATAAAAAACTTTATTATTGTTGTAGCTGCTGATTCTACCGGACATGGTGTTCCGGGTGCTTTTATGAGTATGTTGGGTGTAAGCTTCTTAAATGAAATAGTTAGTGCTAAAAGTTTGGATAATGCCGGAGAAATTTTGAATCGTTTAAGAGATAAAGTTAAAAAGTCATTGCATCAAACAGATGTAAACAGTGTATCGCAAGACGGAATGGATGTGGCATTTTACATTATCAATACCGAAACCTTAGAACTTCAATATTCAGGAGCTTACAATCCTTTATTTATTGTTCGGAAAAATCAAGAGGCAGAGCTCATTGAAATAAAAGCCGACCGTCAACCGATAGCCATTTTTATGCGTGAAAAAGAATTTAGCAGCTATAATATACAATTACAAAAAGGTGATTGTTTATATACATTTTCTGATGGATATGCCGATCAATTTGGGGGGCAGAAAGGACAAAAATTTAAACTGAAAAATTTCAAACAAATTTTACTGGATATTTATGATTTACCTATGAAAGAGCAAAAACAAATACTTAAAAGTACATTAGAAGATTGGATGGGCAATACTCATGAACAGCTTGATGATATATTAGTGTTAGGGGTTCGTGTTGATTTTTAAATATCCGTATGTTTCATGTCCCATATTAAAAAGTAAATCAACAATGCTTAAATCGGGAATAAAAGCAAATTTTTCATTAAAACTTTGATAATACGGAGTATTTACAAAATCGGTAATATCACTACTCTGCTTTTTGGGTTTTATACTGTATCGGAGATCATAATCGTATTTATTGGTTTCAATAAAATGGTCGGTAAATTTCAACTCTTTATTAACTTCCAAAATATTCAAAATGGTATTAATTATCTTATAATTAAAATCAAATAAAAAGTTTGTCTTTTTTGTATAATAAGGTAAAAATTCATCAATAAGCAATTCGTAAAAAGGAGAATTACGATAGGCTGCTTCCAAAGATTTTAAATGTTGCTTTTGCCAATTTGTTGCATAATCAATTTTAACATCTTTTATCAATATTTTTTTATTTGTAGCTTTTACAACTGGGATACTTAAAACCATCTGTCCGTTTGCAGACAAAATATGAAAACGATTCCGATAAGTTTGTTTAATATAATGCTCATTTTTTTCAATATAAACGTCATCAGTATTTAGCAAATATTTAAACCAACTTATAGGAGGGAAATATGCCGTAGATAGCAATATTTTTGTATATGGATTTAACATAAATTAAAAAGCAGATATTTCAAGATTAAAAATCGAAATATCTGCTTTTTTTTTATATTATACAAGTTTTTGATTTATTTTAAGAAATGCTAATTAGCAAACTTATAGGCTAATCCCAATCCAAATAACTCTTTAACTTGTAAACGAGGTCCCACATTTCCATCTTTATCCGTAATAATAATATCGTCATCATAAATAAATTGCATGTTTAAAGTTGCCGATAAATACTTATTTATTTTCATCGTAAAAAGCATTTGCCAATCTACATCAATATTTTGAGGATTATCATTGTAGTTCGAAAATAAGGTTAATTGCGAAGCAAGATTTACATTTTTCATAATGTCATAATTCAAATTTGCTTTTACAGAACCCCCAAATTCATTGCGTGAAGTTTCATTGGGTTTTAGGCCGTAATTAGTTGATAGTGTAGTATCATTAACAATGGTAACTCTACCACTCAATGGACCTATAAATAAACTAAAAGCTTTTGATGGTTTGTAATTCATACCCAATGCAATATTCACATAAGCAGGAGACAAAAAATTGGCAATCAGGGTTTTAGTTCCGGCATTATCATCGTACTCATAACCTTTATCAAACTGGGTTAAAAAACTAGCCATACCACTGTAGTACCAATTTTTAATAGCTTTATAACCGTATTTTGTACTTATTTCAAATTTATCTGTGGTTTTACGAAATTCTTTATCGCCTTGTTTTTGTGAACCATAAGCCAGGATAATACCATTTTCCCAGATATATTTGCTTGATTTATAATTGGCTCCGGAAATTAGCATACCACTCATAGCCACAGAATTTTCACCACCTGCTGCCCAATTTGTAAATGAGGACTGTGTAAAGCTCAAACTTCCGGCACTGCGATAATGCCAACCAAGTGTTGTATCTTTTTCAGCTTCTTCCTGAGCTATGAGAAATTTAGGGAAGATTAAAGATAACATGATTAAAAATAAAAAATTTTTCATAATAAATTGATTTTGAGATTAATTGTTTTGTTGAAATAAATGAACATCCGTTTGAGGATAAGGAATTGAAATATTGTTTTTATCAAATGATTTTTTTACATTTTCGTTCATATCAAAAAATACACCCCAATAATCTGCACTTTTTACCCAAACGCGTACTGCAAAATTAACCGAACTATCCGCCAATTCGCTTAAACCAATAAAAGACTCAGGGGTTTTTAAAATACGCTTATCCTCATTAATAAGTTGCCACAAAATTTCTTTAGCTTTGTCAATATCATCATTGTAGCCTATTCCAAAAGTAAAATCTACTCTGCGTTGTGGTTCAGCAGAATAATTTACTAATGAATTTGACGAAATGGGAGCATTCGGAACAATAATTCGCCGATTATCAGGCGTAAGTATAATGGTATTAAAAATCTGGATTTCTTTAACAACCCCCATGTACCCTTGTGCTTCAATGAAATCTCCTACTTTAAAAGGTTTAAAAATAAGGATCATCACACCTCCGGCAAAATTTTGAAGTGTACCTGATAAAGCCATACCAATAGCCAAACCGGCAGCACCGAGTATGGCAATAAATGAGGTCATTTCTACCCCAACCATACTCATCACACTAATCACAAGTAATACTTTAAGTAGAATAGAAATAATACTGCTTAAGAAACCGCTCAAAGATTTATCCATCTCGCTCTTTTTCATCGTCTTAGATACGGTTTTGTTCAAATACTTGATTAGCCACAATCCGATAATTAGGGTAATGATTGCTAACAATAGTTTAGGTCCGTAGAGCATAATAATCCCTACTGCTTGGTCAACATAATTTTGATAATTTTCCATTTTTTTGGATTTTAATTCATAATTTTTACAAAAAAAAATTAAAAAAAATTAAAAAAAAAGAATTTTTGTTTAAATTATCTTT
>JALWNR010000471.1 GCA_027083715.1 Bacteroidales bacterium | reverse complement strand
TTTACCGGGATGGTATTAAGTTTTGCACACACCATTGGTGAGTTTGGCGTTGTATTGATGATTGGTGGTAATATTTCAGGGAAAACACGTGTAGCATCTATTGCTATATACGATGAAGTTGAAGCTTTAGACTATTCGGCAGCAAACAAATATGCCTTGATTCTGTTTGCAATTAGTTTTTCTATTTTATTGGCAGTAAACTACTATAATAAAAAATCAGTGAACACATTTTAAGGGGCTTAAAATCTGAATTTTAATTGAAATTTTAATTCCGAAGTGTAATTTCCTTCAATTTCGTTTAATGAAGAGCCAATAACATCTTTATCTGCATAGTAATAGTGTGCATAACGCAGATAAATATTTAGAAAATCAGCTGCTTTATATTTTAGCATCAAATATACACGTGTTCCTTTGTTAAAATATGCAGGAATAGAAAAATTATACAATAAATCGTTTTCATAGGCATAAATCCGTGCATTATAGCTGGCATCAAAAATGGCAAAGCGGAAATTAACAGATAAGGGGAAATGAAAGTTATAATTTACATCCTGATAAGCCATAAATCCGGTTTCCGTACTATCGGCATTGTATATTGAAAACTCCACTCTGCTGCGCAAACTTACATGGCTGTTTAGTCGGTAAGATACATGGTACCTGAAATATTGTTTTTGTTGCTCAATTAAAGGACGTACACCAATATAGTCGCCCGAAATATTGTGCATTTTGGTTTCATTTTTCCAGCGGAAATACATATTTACATCATATCCGGCATGATAATCCAGTTGCACCAGATAATCATTTCCATAGGAGGGAGCACTTATTCCGTACCTTAACCACGGAAAACGGTAAACATCTGCATAAGCAGAAATTTGTATATTCCTGACGGGATGAAACGTAAGCCCGTAATACCAACCTGTTTCGTTACTGTTTTTGCTGCCTTCTGCAAATGAACTGCCGTACAGTGCTTGAAAATCAGGCTGATAATATCTTTGCATTACAGAAAAAGACAGTTGGGGTACAACACTCAGCAGTAATCCGTTTATTGTAGCCACTGCTCCGTTTTGCGAGATACCTGTTTCTCCGAAAAAACTAAATTTTTGGAAAAAAAACTGATAATCAACACTGTAATTTGCATTATTGTTTCCGCTGAAATCATAGAATTTATACGGTTTGTCCGATTGCTCTATATTTTTACTGTATTGATAGCTGATATAACTTGCTCCTAATTTATAGTTTTTGCCTTTATAAGTTAGGTTTGAGCCATAAACAATTTCGTTAATTGCCTTTTTGTCAGCTATTTCTGCCAAAGTACGATGATAACCTGTATTTAAAATAGTGGTAATTAAATCTTCTTGCGTGAGGGTATCAATATTGGTCAGGTTTGCGTCAATATTTTTGTTGGAGTAAAAGCCGGTAATTTCAAAATCGCCTAACGAAACAGTAGCACCACCGCCTCGCATAAAAAGATTTTCGTTGGTAGAAGTATATCGGCGAATGCCTTGTGCTTTTTTGCGGATATTTTGTGTTTCGGATGATTTTCCAAGACTAAAACCGGACCATGCAATCAGTCCTTGCCCAAAATTTACCTGATAATCACCTAGGGAGATGTTTTTAAATACACCAAAACTATTTAATTGCAGATGAGCAGAATAAAAATCAAAACCATGGTTAAATGGTTCTCCGGGGTCTTTTTCGGCAGTTATTCCTGCAAAAACACGGTCTTTGTAGTTAAAGCGGTATCGGTTAAGAAACTTAAATCTATCGCCTTGATAAACCGAATTGGGCTTTTCAATCAAAACACTGTCGGGAACATCCATGTAGCCTTTTTGTGTTTGTAAAACAAAACGTGTTTCGGTCAAAAACAAATGCTTGCCGCGGTTAACAATCTGTTTCAAAGATATTTTTTCCTGTGCACCAATGGGTGCCACTTTCACAAAGGGTAAAATATCGTGTATGGTTTTATCCGAAAACCTGTTAATTAATTGCAATTCATAAATTGTTTGCATTTGCCCAACAGACTGAATGTAATTATGCAGGTTTTGAATTTGTATTTCATCCAGTAGCTGAAGTTTTTCCAGTTCTTCGGTACTTGCTGTGTTCAGGTTTAGCGGATTTTTAAGGTAATAGTTTAAATCTTCAACTAAAGTTGAAAAATCAGCATTTTCGGCTCCGGTTTTACTGACAATTTGTTCAATTAAATCATCAATTACCGGATTTTGGGAAAAAGCAGCTGTTGGGAATAGCCATAGTAAAACAAATATTGTATATGTGAGTATTTCCTTTTTCATTTATTTAAGGTAAGTATCGGTATCAAGTTGGTTAAAAGTTTTTAGATGATTTAATTGCTATTGGCATTTTTTATTTTTTATGATAATTTTTTTGAAAATTTGTTACAGAGTTATGAATAAAGTTATTTGTTTGCTTGTTTCCCAAAAGTATAATTAAGACTAATTGCCGGCGAATAACCCAGTACAGGATGTTTGGAAAAAGCAATATCGGCTTTAAATGCTTTAATTTTATATCCAAAACCAAATGAATACATCATTGGACTGGTTGCAATACCAAAACGGAAAAAAAATTGTTTGTTTACATCATATTCCAATCCGCTTTTAAAAACCAAATCGCGTTCAATATCTTTCTCAAACTCAATGCTTAATAGTGCTTGGTCATACAACAAATAAGCTGCTCCAATCCGAAAAACCATAGGGATGTAAATATCTGTATAATCAGTGTATTTTGTTCGCCAAAAATTAGAAACATGTGCTGCAAGGAAAAAATCATCAATGGGCTCAGTTAAAAGCCCTATTTCACCGTATGCAGCACCGTTTGAGCCATACTCTCCTTCAATGTGTGTGTAGAGATAATTTATTTGTATGCCTGCCGAAATTCTTTTGCCCAGCTGCTTGGCAAAAGTCAGCCCTACTTTATTCTGGTTAAATTTTGAATAGCCAAAATAAGTATAATTTAAGCCAAACACACCGCTTTTGGTAGGTAATCCCAGAGCAATAGTGTTTGTACCTAATTCTTTTATGAAATATGAATTTGCAAAACCTGCACTTACGGTAATATCTTCTAAAGAAGATAAACCTGCCTGATTGTTCAGTTGTGCCCAATTATCTTGATAGGTAATCGAGGCATTGGAAACACCAATTGCACGAGCTCCAAAGAAATCTATTTGGGATTTTAGACTAATATTGGTAAAAAATAGTAGTACCAATAATATAATTATGCTTTTAAGCATGGGGTTTTATTTTAGAATTTAGTTTACATTATTATTGCTTTTTACGCAGGCTTTGCAATGGCTATATAGACAGATACTAATTAGTGTTTGTCCATAAAACCATTGAATTGAAAAAATATCTTTTTGCGCCTTTTTGCTTTTTTCGTTTTGCCTAATACCTAAGCATTTGCTGCAACGAAAAAAACAAAAATTCATCAAAAATCTAATTTTTTCAAAAATCAAGCACT
>JALWNR010000470.1 GCA_027083715.1 Bacteroidales bacterium | reverse complement strand
ATTTAACCCGCAAAATTCACCGCTTTTGTTACAGTTGTGTCGTAATACCCTTATTAGCAATTTATTAATCGATTCTCATAGTAAAATAAACGCACTCAAATTTGGGTGCCGCTTGAAATTCTCTTCAAGCATCTACTTCGTTACGAATTCCTTGAACTTTTCTCTTTACAAGCGTAGCTTGTGAAAAATATAATAATATGTCGGCGGAATCCGATGCCTTGTATCTGCTTAAAGATAATTTCATGAATTATTGCGGTTAAGAATGCGGTGTAAGAGGGTTAAATACTTGCAATTACAATCCTCTGGTTACAAGATGATTATATGTAATTTACCGGTTTTTATAATACCTTAATTTTAAGATTTTTAACTTTATACTTCTTAAACTAATACAAAAAACCAAATAACCAAAGCGGAATTTTCGGACCAAAACCGGTTTCAATATCATCCAGGGCAATAAAAGCATTTTCCATATCGGCTATTTGTTTCTTACTCTTTGTTTTTCCGCCAACTTCAATAATATTATTATTATCAATTAAAAAATCACCGGATTTCGGATAACTCACTTTATGCTTTTCCGACAATTGATTATACAAAAATGTTTCTCTTAAAGTACCGATATTTACGTTTGCATCAGCTATTCCGTACATTAAATTTGTGTTATCAAGGAATATTTTATCCGGCTTGTTCAAGATTCTGTCGCCCGTGGGCTTGGCACTTAAAGTTTTTATCAATTCTGCCTTTTCCAAATAGTTAAGGTATTTAATTAATGTACGATAATGCCCTATATTTAGTTGAGCAGCCAATTTAGATAAATTAGGAGTATAAGGCACCGAACTACTTATTAAAGACAACATTTTTTTTAAACGCAAACTTACTTCGTAAGTTATATCCGAAACAATTAATATATCGGTTTCTAAAATAATATTTGTTACTTGTGTTAAACGATCATAAAATTTTTCCGTATCTTCCTTATAAAAAGGATAATATCCGGTTTTTAAATAATTTTTAAAATGAGGCAATATTTTTATTGAGTTACTTATCTCTTCGGCTATACTTTTATGATTTTTTAGAATTTCATCAAGTTTTAGAGCCGGATATTTACCAAACTCGTTAAATTCGAGATATTCGCGTAAAGATAAACCGGGCAAATGATAACTTGATTTTCTGCGGCTTAAATCGCCGGATCCTTTATATAATTGCAATACGGATGAACCGGTATAAACCACAAACAAATCGGGATAAGAATCATAGATGATTTTCATTTCTTGCGACCAGTCTAAACCTTTTTCTTTTTCAGGATATTTATGAACTTCGTCAATAAATAAATATTTTCCACCGTATTTGTAAAAATAGTCGGCTAAATCAACCAGCTTATTTTTATAAAAATAGGTATTATCGGTTGACACATACAATACGTTTTTATTTCTTTTTTTTAATTCGGCAGCTTTTTGCAACATTAAGGTCGTTTTCCCGACTCCACGCGCACCACGTATTTCAATAAGCCTGTGTTTCCAGTTTATGCTGTTTAACAAGCTGCGTGCAAACTTATTGCTTGTCATTTTTAGCAGTCTATCGCTTATTTCTAATAACTTTTCCATGATATTTTATGTATTGTATTACAATACAAATATAATATTTTATGTAATTAAATACAATTTTTATCAAATATTAATGCAATTAAATACATTTTTTAAGTAAATTTTATGTAATGCATTACACAAAATAATATTAATTTATGTATTATAACACACAAATTAAATTTTCAGAATAACAATAGAGATACTCTTTTCATTGCACCTTTAATTTTCAATAAAAAATTTTAATGTATATTTGCTTAAAACAAATGAAACATGAACCTGTTTTACCACATAGGAAAATATACATTATTAATGAAAAGAGTTTTTACAAAACCTGAAAAATGGAAAATTTTTTTTCGGCTTTTTATACGCGAAATTGAGATGCTTGGAATAAACTCTTTGGGGATTGTAATCATCATATCAGTATTCATGGGTGCTGTAATTACACTGCAAACTGCATACAATATTGAAAGTCCTCTTATTCCAAGTTATTTGGTAGGTTTAACAGCACGAGATTCTATGATTCTTGAATTCTCATCAACAATTGTAGGACTAATACTTGCCGGAAAAGTAGGTTCAAATATTGCCAGTGAAATAGGTACAATGCGTATTTCAGAACAAATAGACGCATTGGAAATTATGGGCGTAAATTCTGCAAATTACTTAATTCTTCCAAAAATAACAGCAGCAATTTTTATCAATCCTTTTTTAAACATCATAAGTATTTTTGTAGGTATAATAGGAGGTTATCTTGCTACTGTTTTTACTTTTGCGATACCTCCCGATCAATATATTGAAGGTATTCATTTTGCATTTATTCCATTTTATGTTACCTACTCTTTGGTGAAAACAGTTTTTTTTGCTTTTATAATTACTTCTGTTCCTGCTTATCATGGATATTATGCAACAGGTGGTGCTCTTGAAGTGGGGCGCTCAAGTACCCGTGCTGTTGTTTTTTCAAGTATTTTGATTTTATTAACCAATGTAATTATCACTCAATTAATGCTTGCATGATACAACTGGAAAATATATCAAAATCATTTGGCGACAAACAAGTGCTTAAAAATATCTCATCGGTATTTGAAAAAGGCAAAACCAATTTGATAATTGGACAAAGTGGCTCAGGAAAAACAGTATTACTGAAATCTATAATCGGTTTACATCAAATTGATAAAGGAAGCATATATTTTGATAATCGAGAATTTTCAAGAATGCCGGAGAATAAAAAGAAAAATATCCGTAAAGAAATTGGTATGGTATTTCAAGGAGGTGCACTTTTTGATTCGGCAACAGTAGAGGAAAATGTAGGTTTCCCGCTGGAAATGTTTACAGAAATGAGTGATGAAGAAAAAAGAGAAAGAGTAAACTTTTGCTTATCAAAAGTTAATCTGATAAATGTAAATCATCTGTATCCTGCAGAAATTAGTGGAGGAATGCAAAAAAGAGTAGCCATTGCACGTGCAATATCTCTAAATCCAAAATATTTATTTTGTGATGAACCAAATTCAGGACTTGACCCACGGACAGCTATTGTAATTGACCAATTAATTAAGGAGCTTACCATTGAATTTAATATGACTACGGTAATCAACACACATGATATGAATTCAGTAATTGAAATCGGTGATAAAATTTTATATATCTACAAAGGCGAAAAATGGTGGGAAGGAACAAAAGATGAAATACTACATGCTGATAATAAAGAACTTGATGATTTCATTTTTGCCTCTGATTTAATGAGGAAATTTAAGAATCAATAGTATTAAAAACTATTTTTTTGTTATTATTACTGCTCTAAGAACAATTTCAAAGCATCACCTGTTGTATTTATTTATACATACAAAATATTTTAGACAAAAAATATTTTTGGTATGATAATTTCGCTTAAAGTACTAATAAC
>JALWNR010000469.1 GCA_027083715.1 Bacteroidales bacterium | reverse complement strand
ATATATAATTGATATAAAAATCATGCTTCCTGAAAAAATTAGTATGTATTTTTTCTGTTGTATATTTTTAATTTTGAATAAAATAAAAATTGAGTTGTAAATAATAAAACCAAACAAAAGTACATATCCCGTTAGGGAATTAAGTAAAAAAAGATAAAAAACGAATAATAATATGGCTAGAATATAAGGTAGTTTGTTTTGCGTATTTATTAAAAAATAGCCGGCTAAAACAATAGCAAAATTAATAAAAATTGCCTGATACAAATTGTCTCCAAGAAATGCAATACCGCGTAAGTCTTCAATACCGGCAGGTGTTGAAATAAAATAAAACCTATATATACTAATTAATGAAGCCAAAAATGCCGACAAAACATAAAATTTAAATACTGTCTGCATTCTTTTTAGGGATAAATGAGTGCCTAAACCATAGAAAAGTACAAGTAAAATAAATGATTTTAAACGAATGTCATTCAACCCTTTGGATATATTTTGGGTATAAATAAGCCCTATTAAATGAAAAATCAGGAGTAAAACGATTAAAAAAGCAGCATTGTTTTGTTTAATATACTGTATTTTCTTTTTGTAATTACCTTCTAGAATGCTGTTTGTAATTATTATAATAAACCCTATGCTTAGCAAAAATCGTGAAAAAAATAAAGAAACTACAATCAAAAGCATTCCGAAGAATACAATATAAGGGCTTTGCTTTTGATATTTTTCGGTATAGCTCAAGATAAATAGCGTTCGTTTATAAGGTCAATAGTTTCACCTAATTAACGTAACAACTAATTAGATATTATCAAAAAGTTCCGGTTCTTTATTTTTACCTTCAATAGCTTTTGTGTAGCAACCGCGGCACAGGGGTTCGTAAATATCTTTTTCGCCTAAAATAACCAGCTTGTTGGTATCGCTCAGGCGATGCGAATAATGAGCCAAATTTCCACAGCGCATACATATAGCATGTACTTTGGTTACATATTCGGCAATTGCCATAAGTTGAGGTACGGGACCAAACGGATTGCCTTTAAAATCCATATCCAGTGCAGCAACAATTACACGTTTACCGGTATTTGCCAGATATTCACACACTTCAACCAAATCATCTTCAAAAAATTGAGCTTCGTCAATACCAACAACTTCATTGTCTTTTGAAAGTTCAATAATATCTTTGGCTGATTGTACAGGAATTGCAGAAACACTTTTTGCATCGTGCGAAACCACATTTTTTTCGGAGTATCTTTTATCAATTTCCGGCTTGTAAATACCTACGTTTTGCTTAGCAATTTCGGCACGTTTAATCCTACGGATTAATTCTTCGGTTTTTCCCGAAAACATAGAGCCGGTAATTACTTCAATACACCCGCTTAATTTTGAGCCGCTGAAATTATTTTCTAAAAACATGTTTTGATTTTTCTGCAAAAATATAAATCAATTTGCAGAATAATGTGAGGTGTTGATAAGTTTTGAGGAAAAATCTTTTTGTCCGTTTTTTAAAAAACACCGTTTCAAATCATTAAATATTCGTTGATTTACATAAATTTGCAACTTAAAGCTAAAACAAATCCAATGAACCGTTTTATTATCTACTTCTTTATTTTGAGTTTTTTTGGAGGTTATACTATTAAATCTCAGGATGTTAAATCAGCTCGAAAAACAATAGAGATACTTTGCTCACCTGAATTTCACGGACGTGGATATGTGATGCAAGGTGATAGTATTGCTGCAATGTATCTTTTAAAACAATTGAAAAAATATAAGTTAAAAAGTTTTGGCAATACTTATGTACAGGATTATGCATTTCCGGTAAATACTTTCCCCGAAAAAACAAGTGTTGTGCTAAACAATACAGATACTTTAATTCCCGGCTATGATTACCTGATCCCTGCAAGTTCAGGCACTATATCCGGTATCTTTCCCGTTATTGAGATGAATGCAAACTTACTGGATCATCCTGAAAAACTAAACAAAATTACGAACCGCTCTATTGCTCAAAGTTTTATATTAATTGATACTTTAGGCATGAAAAACAAAGGGTTTAAAGATGCTTATCAGGATATTATCCGATACAACCTACTTGGTGCCAAGGGAATTATACAAATTGAATATAAAAACTTAATGTATGTCCCTGCTCCTTTTGATCAAGGTTTTCCAATGGTTAAAATCAGCAGGCAAATATTACCGGATAGCATTTACAGCATTAACATAAATGTTAAAAATAAGTTTATTCCTGAGTATCACACTCGCAACCTAATCGCATATATTCCGGGACAAATAGATAGTTTTTTGGTTTTTTCGGCACATTATGATCATTTGGGCGAAATGGGCGAAGGGGTGTATTTCCCCGGTGCTAACGATAACGGTAGTGGAGTAGCAATGGTATTGGCTTTAGCCAAACATTTTGCAAAATTACGTAAAAAACCCAAATATTCGATTGCGTTTATGCTTTTTAGCGGAGAGGAAATGGGTTTGTTGGGTTCATCTTATTATACGGAACATCCACTTTTTCCTTTATCAAAAATTAAATTTCTGGTAAATTTGGATGTTATTGGAAGCGGTGAAAAAGGAATAAAAGTGGTAAACGGCACGGTATATAAGGCACAGTTTGATACTTTACTAGCAATTAATAAGAAAAAAAGATATTTACCTTCGGTAAATATTCGCGGTCCGGCAGCCAATAGCGACCATTATCCTTTTTATGAAAAAGGTGTTCCGAGTTTTTTTATTTATACCTTAGGCGATTACTCGGAATACCACAATATTTTTGATAAGGCTGATGCGGTTCCCCTAACTGAATTTGAAGATTTATTTCGCTTGTTATTGGATTTTGTTCACTCATTTTAAAGCTAAAAATGGCAGGAAAATTATACATAGTACCTACCCCTATCGGGAACCTTGATGATATAACATTCAGGGCTGTGCAGGTATTAAAATCAGTCGATTTTATTTTGGCTGAGGATACGCGCACATCGGGTAATTTGCTCCGGCATTTAGAAATCAGTAAAAAAATGTATTCGTATAATCTGAATAACGAACATAAAAATTACCAACACATTGCCCAAAGGCTTTCGGTTGGCGAAACAGCTGCTTTGGTTTCCGATGCGGGAACTCCGGCAATATCCGACCCCGGTTTTCTTTTAGTACGCGAGTGTTTAAAAAACGATATTGCGGTGGAAACCCTGCCCGGAGCCACCGCTTTTGTACCGGCTTTGGTAAATTCCGGTTTACCTGCCGACAGATTTTGCTTTGAAGGTTTTCTTCCGCACAAAAAAGGCAGACAAAAGCGTTTGAAACAGCTTGCCGATGAAACCCGTACTATGATTTTTTACGAATCGCCGCATCGTTTGCTTAAAGCATTGGAGCAATTTATCGAATATTTTGGCGAAGAACGACAGATTTCCATCTCACGTGAACTTACAAAAGTTTATGAAGAATCTGTACGCGGCAGTATAAAAGAAGTTTTTGAATATTTTTAGGAAAAAAATATTAAAGG
>JALWNR010000468.1 GCA_027083715.1 Bacteroidales bacterium | reverse complement strand
TCTTTAAATGCATCTTTTTTGCCTTCGGCATCAAGAATCAGGTTCAGCGTACTGGTTCCGCCAAAGTGTTCGTTGATAAATTTATCGGTTTGTACAATTTCACTGTCTTTTTCAAATTTTTCCAAAAAACTTGAATTGATCCATATTTTTTGCATACCGATAATGGATAAAATCACAATCACTATGCTACCCAGAATAGATACATATTTCTTTTCAATTACCCATTTGGCAAATGAGTTTGCTAATTTTGAATGAGAATGACCTCCTTTATCTTCTTTATGATCAATGGGTTTAGCTTTCGGTAATCCAAAAATCATGATACCTGCCGGAAGAAAAACCAATGAAAATACCATTGCCATCATTACCCCAAATGCTGTGAATATTCCAAAATATTTAACCGGATATACTTGCGATGTTAATAAAGAAATAAAGCCTACTGCGGTAGTTACGGATGTCATCACTACAGGTTTCCACAGATATTTTAGCATATCCTGCGTTGCTTCGCGTTTTGTAGCATTCGGATTGTGATTAATATAAACCTGCAGATGGCTATACAGATGTATTCCATCGGCAACACCAATAGCAATTAACATTACGGGTATCATAGTTGATACGGCATATATCGGAATGTTTACTGCAGCCATTAGTCCAAATGCCCAAATAGTTGAAATGAAAACAACCCCTAGCGTAATCAAGGTTCCTTTCAGGCTGCGCAAAGTGATAAACAGTACAATAAAAATCACTAAAATCACAATCGGAACCATGCGTTTCATATCTGCCGGTCCTAAAAGCGCCATGGTACCTTCAACAATCGGACGACCGGCAACATATATTTTTATATCATCGGTTTCCGATGCTTTTGCCGTTTTTAATATCCTGTCGTAAAAATCTTGGGTAAATACATCATCACCAATTTCGGCAATAATTACTGTAACCGTTGTATCATAAGATACTAATCGTCCGAAAACCATTTCGTTATTGATTACATTCTCTTTTAATTTATTTAGTTTTTCGGTTGATTTCGGGACACGTTTATAAAATGCTTTTACGTCCATTCCGTCTTCGGTACCAATAATGTTATCGGCAGTGTATAATGATGTAACGTCATCTTTATCAATTTCTTTAAATTTTTGAAAACGTTTGGTGAGTTTTTTTAGTGTATCAAGCGTTTCGGTATTAAAAACACCTTTTTTATTTTCTAAGGCAATAATAATTCCGTCCTTAATATTAAACCAACTTTCTGCTTTATCACTGTATATAAATGCCGGATGATCCTGTGGCATATATTTATCTAAGTTGGTTTCCATTCGGGTATTTTCTTTCATCTCAATAACAAAATATACCGATATGGCAAAAATAACCAACATAGTTACCCAACCGTAATTCAATAATTTGTTTAATAATTTTTCCATTTTGTTGTTTTTAATAGTTAAGATTAACTAACTTTATTTATAAAAAAATTTAACTTGTTAATATTATTTTTAAACCATAAATTAAATTTTTGCTTTCTTCTTTTAAATTATGATGCTGATTTTTTAAATCCCATTGTTTAATCATAAAACGTAAAGTGCCTACTACAATCATAGCCAAAGTTTTATGCTCAATATCGGTTCTGATTTCATTTTTGTTTTGTCCTTCTAAAATAATGTTTTCAATGGTTTTAACTTTTGCCTCCATTATTTCTACTATTCTGTTTTTCAGGACTTCTTCATTCTTAAATACTTCCTCAGAAAAAATAACCGATATATGCGATGGCTCATCAATAAATATTTCAACAATTTTTGAAAACATAAACTCAATTTTTGCCATTGCCGTATCTGCAAATTGGTTTATTGCAGCATCCATAAAAGAAGACATCTCCTCAAAATTTTTCAAAATAGCTAGTAGGATATCTGTTTTGCTTTCAAAATGACGATAAATTGCCGGCTCGGAAATACCTATTTCTTTTGACAAATTTTTAATGGTCAATCCTTGAATACCTTTTGTGGCAATTAAATTTATTGATGTCTCTATTATTTCAGCTTGTCTTTCGGTTAACATTTTATATTTTTGTTATCAATTATGGAACAAAGATAGTTAGTGTTTACTAACTTGCAAATTTTTTAACGTTTTTTAACATTTTAAAATTCGACAAACGCTTTAATTTATTGTATGTCAATGTTTTGGTGAAAAGTATTTTCTGCCTTAAAATATGGGCTTATCTTAGTTCGATAATTTTATCAATATTTTCAAACAAAGTCTTTACCATTTCCTGCCAGCGTTGCGGAAAAGTTTTTTTACTTTCTTCAGTGGCATCAGGTCCTATGGCAGTTTGCAATACTTCTTTGGGGTTTTTAACTTTCCCCGGCGTGTAATAAACTTCCACACTTTTTCCGGTATCTAAACGGGTAAAACGAACATTCCCTTCAATATCAGCACCGTAAAACAATAATCCGCGACGATTGAATTTACCTTGTACACCTAAAAATCCGGTATTATCGGTGGCTCCGGTAATATTGGATAATACTTGTGCCACAACTCCTGTATTGTCGTCCAGTGTACCTTTAAGTTCCACTTTTATTTGTCCTCGCTGTGGTAGTTCTTCGCCGTACAGGGCTTTTAATCCTTTAAGCGCCATCATGTAGGCACCGCCAACCGTTGCACAACTGTGCCCCGATACTTTTACTATGTCAAGGTATGAGAGGTCTATTTCATCAAAAGAACCTAAAAAAGTTCCTAAATCGTCTTTTAATACAATGTGTTCGACTTCGTCGAAAAATTTTGGATAATTCATAATATAAAATTAAATAATTTGTGAAAAATTTACAATTCGATATTGGATTTCCGGATTTTTGCTTAGCTTTTCAAAAATAAATAAGCCAAAAACAGCCACCAAAATACCTGCCAAAACATCAATTATGTAATGATGTCCGGAATAAACAGCTGAAAACCATATTCCTAACATAAAAATGCCTAAAAATATTTTAATGCTTAAAGATAAGTGTTTTTTTATAGAATAATACAAAACTACGACAGGATATGCTGAATGAAGTGAGGGCATAGCTGCCAGAACATTCGCATTTTTATTATAAATATTTGCAAAAACGGGAATACCGGTTAATTTGTCAAAACGAATTAATCCGGCACGGTTTCCGGGAACAATTTTTAAATCAAATCCGTAAAAATCAACATACCAAGGTGGTGCTGCCGGATATAAATAATAAATACAAAACCCTAATAAGTTGACAAATAAAAATGCGAATGAATATTTTAAAAATAAATATTTGTCTTTTAGATAAAGGTATATTCCAAAACCAATCGGAACAGGCATCCAATTAAGATAAAAGAAACCGGAAAGAAAATCTAAAAATTTACTGTTATTAAGGGCAAAATACTCGTTGGGTGTAAGCAAACTTCCGTTCAAATGAATGCCAAATAATGATTTCTCAAACTCGTAAGGCTCTTTGATATGCACATGCGCTACTTCATAGTTCGGAACAATACGCATAGA
>JALWNR010000467.1 GCA_027083715.1 Bacteroidales bacterium | reverse complement strand
AATAATCAAAATAAAAAAGAAGACAATAACCAAGACCAAAATAAAAATAATAATCAAAACCAAAATCAGGATAAAAACAAGCAAAATGAACAAGATGCCGACGGCGATGGTATTCCTGACAAAGTAGAAAAAGGAAATGATGATAAAAAACCACGCGATACAGATAAAGACGGACAGCCCGATTATAAAGATCAGGATTCGGACAATGATGGAATACCCGATGAAAAAGAAGCAGGAGTAGATCCGGAACATCCTAAGGATACAGATAAAGATGGTTTGCCCGATTATCGAGATACCGATTCGGATAATGATGGAACACCTGATGCACAAGACCCTGATCAGCAGCAGCAAAAGAATCAAATATCGCGTGAAGACGCATTACGACTATTAGAAGCCATTGCAAATGACGAAAAAAATATTCAGGAAAAACTGAAAAAGAAAAAAGGAAAGGCTGTAAAAGTAAAATCAGGAAAAGATTGGTAGTTAAATTGCTTGACAGTCAAAATCAGTAAGCAATATAACAACTACATAAAGGGCAAATAATCTTTAATAAACTAGAACACAATTAGTTAGATATGAAAAAATTAATCTATATATTATCAGCATTAAGCATATTGGGAACGGAAGTTTCTGCCCAAATAACGTTTAAGGCAAGCTCTAACAAAGTGGTTGAAATAGGCGAAAATTTTCGCTTAAATTTTACGGTAAATGCCAACGGAAGCAATTTTAAACCACCTTCATCATTTGCAGGATTTAGGGTATTGGCAGGCCCAAGTACTTCAACCAGTAGCAGTTATCAATGGATAAATGGTAAGGCAAGTCAATCTATATCAAATACTTATTCATATATTTTACAAGCCACCCGTGAAGGAAAATTTACCATACCCACAGCAAAAATTACGGTAGATGGTAAAGAATATACTTCAAACTCATTAACTATTGAAGTTGTAAAGGGTAGTGCAAATACAGATATTGCAACAGAGAAAGATGCTCAGCAAAACACAGGAAATATAAAAGACCGGATATTTGTCCGTATTGCTTTAAATAAAACAAAGGTATATTTGGGCGAACAGATTATAGCCACTATAAAAATATATACAAAAGTAGGCTTACGGGCATTTAACGATTTTAAATTTCCTGCTTATACCGGATTTTGGTCGCAAGATATTGAAACACCAAGTCAAATTTCATTACAAAGAGAAAATATAAAAGGCACCATTTATAATGTAGGTGTTTTACGTAAAACAATTCTTTTTCCCCAACGCAGCGGAAAAATAAAAATTGACCCGTTTGAACTGGATTGTATAGTGCAACAAAAGGCAGGCAAAAGACGTAATTTTTTTGGCGAACTGGTTGATGTTTATAAAGATGTTGAAGTGCAACTTGTAAGCAATCCGAGAACAGTTACAGTAATGCCGTTGCCGGTTGGAAAACCTGCATCATTCAGTGGAGCTGTCGGCACCGATTTTAAACTTTCGGCAAATATTGATCGCAACAAAATCAAAAATAATGAAAGCCTGACATTAAAAGTAAAAATATCCGGTAACGGTAATTTAAAACTAATCGATAAAATTAATATTGATTTTCCGCAAACTTTTGAAGTTTACGACCCGAAAATTAAAGAAAATATTAGCAATACTGCTGCAGGAGCACGAGGAACAAAAACATTTGAGTATTTATTAATACCCAGAGAACAAGGTGATTATGTAATTCCGGCAATAAAATTCAGTTATTTTGATGTAAATAGTAAATCCTATAAAACTTTATCGGTAAAAGATATTCCGGTAAAGGTAGAAAAAGGAGATGCAGTGGATTTATCCAGCACAAGCATTTCGGTTTCAAAAGAAGATATTCGTACATTAGGCGCAGACATACGATTTATCAAACAAAATAAATTTGAGTTAAAACCTATTGATAAAACATTTTTCGGTAGTTTATCTTTCTACTTGTACTATTTAATATCCTTATTTTTGTTTATTGTATTTGTATTTTTTATGCGAAACAAAATTAAACAAAATGCCAATGCAGTACTCATGCGCAACAAAAGAGCAAACAAAATATCGAAAAAAAGACTAAAAATGGCTGCTGCTTATATGAAACAAAATAATAAAGAAGAGTTTTATAATGAAATAATTCATGCCCTTTGGGGATATTTAAGCGATAAATTAAACATTCCGGTTTCGGAATTAAGTCGTGAAACAGTTAAAGAAACATTGCAAAAACACAAAGTTCAGGAAGAAACAATTTCAAACTTTTTAAAAGTTATTGATGATTGTGAATTTGCAAAATATGCTCCTGCCGGTGAAAGTAGCTCACTTAAAGAAGATTATCAACGGGCAAGTGAAATAATCAATAAATTTGAAGAAATTTTATAATTGAATTTAAGTTTCAGCTTATAAACAGATTAACTATGAAGAATATACTTTCAATCATCATATTTAGTATTTTATCATTGCAAATGTCTGCACAACCGGACAGTTTGTATAAATACATAGAGCAAGGCAATAAAGCCTATACTGAAAATGAGTTTGAAAAAGCCATTTTGGCATACGAAACAATTGTTCAGAACGGATATTCAGCAGCAGAACTTTATTACAATTTGGGCAATGCCTATTACCGTACTAAAAATTATAAATCGGCAATACTTAATTACGAACGAGCTCTGCGTTTGGCACCTGATGATGAAAATATAAAAACCAATCTTGAGTTTGCAAAAAATCATATTCAAGACCGGATTGAAGAAATTCCAAAACTATTTATCTTAAAATGGTTCGATAATTTTATAAATCTTTTTTCGGCAAATACATGGTCTGTTATCAGTATTTCAAGTTTTATATTAGCTTTGCTTTTAGCTATCCTGTTTTTATTTTCAAAAACGATTGCATTACGAAAAACTTCATTCTTTTTAGGGTTTGTTTTAATAATTATCTCAGGAATTAGTTTTTACAACGCTTACCAACAAAATAACAGAATTACCGGACATAATGAAGCTATAGTTTTCAGTCCAACAGTAACAGTAAAAAGTGCACCAAAAACAAACGGAACCGATTTATTTATCATCCATGAAGGTTTAAAAGTAGAAATAATTGGAAGCACACACGGCTGGAAAGAAATACGCCTAAGTGATGGAAAAATTGGTTGGTTACCGGAAGACAGTATCGTGGTAATATAAAAATAGTGCTTTGTCATGTGTATTATGCAAGATGCAGAAAATTCTGTTGAGAGCAAGGAAAAATTTTTCGGCATAGCCTAAATTCTGTCTAAAAATTTTAACGCAGCTATCAGCAAAATTTTCAATACTTGGTATGACAAGAACATGCTTGACTTGACACCAAAAACCGGCAAATAATTTAGCAACCCACCGGATGTCAGGCAAATAAAATTAACCCGCAAAATTCACCGCTTTTGTTACAGTTACATTACAATACATTTACTATCAATGCATTAAGTGAGTTTTATCATAAAACAAACGCACTCAAATTTGGGTGTCGCTTGAAATT
>JALWNR010000466.1 GCA_027083715.1 Bacteroidales bacterium | reverse complement strand
ATTTAAGCGTTTTAATAAATTTTCAATTAAGAATACCGGATTTATATTCAATCATTTAGGAATTGTTATCATTATTATAGCATTAGGTTTTGGTAATGCTGATATAAAAAAATATACAGTACGAATTTTTAAAGATAATTATACATGGAAAGTAAATCATGCAGGAAAGGATATTGAACTATCTTTTGCATTTCAATTAGTTGATTTTCAGTTAGAAAACTTTCCTGCTAAAATTGGAATTATTGATAATAAAACAGATGAAATTCTGAAAAGCAATAAACTGATTCTACAAGCAGAGTACGATAGCATTGTTTATTTTAACGAAAAAGTTATTCGATTAAAAAAGTATTTAAAAAATGCAGTATTTTTTGGTAATGGTTTTCATCCTGTAAACGAGGAGGGAGCTGCACCTGCTGCATTGATTGAAATTACAGGTAATACGGATAAAAAAGAGTTTTGGATTAGTAGTGGAAGTCATCTTTATCCTTCTGTTTTAGCTCCCTTAGATACTGCTTACACTTTGGCAATGCTTGAGCCGGAAGCCAAAAATTATAAATCTGAAATTAAAGTTTTTTTTAAAGATAAGAGCAATAAAAAAATTGTACTTGAAGTAAATAAACCCGTAAATATATCAGGCTGGGATATTTATCTAACCGATTACAATAAAGAAATGGGAAAATGGTCGGATTATTCAGTTATTGAAATGGTATATGATCCTTGGTTGAATGTGGTTTATTTTGGAGTATTTTTAATGATTTTAGGTGTAATTTTGTTTGTATTCACTTCAAAACACAGTGAGAATGGTATGGAATGATTTTGAAATCTTCGGATATTTGGCACTTGCTTTTTGGTTAACAGCGATAATATTAGCTTTTAAAAATCAAAAGAAAGCTATATGGATAATTGGTTTATTAGGGACTATAAGTATAGCTGGTTTTTTATCAATGCTGTGGATATATCTTGAACGTCCTCCGATGCGAACACTTGCCGAAACACGTTTATGGTATGCATTTTTTCTTTCGTTTATTGGAGGTGTCGTATATTACAGGTGGAATTATACATGGTTTTTTATTTTTGTGCATCTTCTTTCCTGTATTTTTATAGTAATCAATATTCTGAATCCTGAAACCTATAACAGATCGTTGATGCCCGCACTACAAAGTATTTGGTTTATTCCACATGTGGTAGTTTATATGATTGCCTATGCATTTTTGGCGGCTTCTTTTATTGTATCAATAAAAGGTATATTCTTTAAGAGTTCAAATTACAAAGTGCTTATTTTGCTTGCTGATAATATAGTAAATATAGGTTTTGGCTTTTTGACTCTGGGTTTATTATTTGGTGCTTTATGGGCAAAAAAGGCTTGGGGACATTACTGGACATGGGATCCAAAAGAGACCTGGGCTTTTATTACTTGGGTGGCTTATTTAATCTATATCCATTACCGGTATTTATCGGGTAACAAAAGTAAAAAATCACTATATATCCTGTTTGTTGCTTTTTTATTACTGATGATTTGCTGGTTTGGAGTGCAATATTTGCCTTCGGCTGCAAATAGTGTACATACTTATGCCTATTAAGAGATAGAAAGTGATTAACCCGCAAAATTCACCGCTTTTGTTACAGTTACATTACAATACATTTACTATCAATACATTAAGTGAGTTTTATCACAAAACAAACGCACTCAAATTTGGGTGTTGCTTGAAATTCTCTTCACACATCTACTTCGTTACGAATTCCTTGAAATATAAAGATATGTCGGCGGAATTCGGTGCCTCGTATCTGCATAAAGAGAATTTCATGAATTATTGCGGTTAAAACAGGATAAAAATTTGTCAAAGCTATTAGCTTTGACAAATTTTTATTTATGAATTATTTTTTTCTTCAACCCATTTTCGTGCATTTATAAAAGCCTCAATCCAAGGCGTAATATCACTATTTTTATGCTCATCAGGATAGGCGGCACATTGCCACGGGAAAATAGCACGTTCCAAGTGAGGCATCATTGCCAGATGACGACCGTCTTCCGAAACCAAAGCAGCTGTGTCAAAATCCGAGCCGTTAGGGTTTGCAGGATATTGCGAATAGGTATATTTCATCGGGATATGATATGTGTTTTCACCTTTTGGTAAATCAAATTTCCCTTCGCCGTGCGCTACCCAAATTCCCAAACGCGAACCCGTCAGTGTTTTCAACATTATCGAATTGTTTTCGGGTATTTCTACATTCAGATAGGCTGATTCAAATTTACCGCTGTCGTTATGCAACATTTTCGGTACTTCATCGTGCTCAGGGTACAATAAATTTAATTCAACCATCAACTGACAACCGTTGCATACACCCAAGCTTAAAGTATCTTTGCGTGCATAAAAGTTTTTCAATGCGGTATTGGCTTTCTCGTTGTATAAAAATGCACCAGCCCAGCCTTTTGCCGAACCCAGCACATCGGAATTTGAAAATCCGCCAACAAAAACAATAAAGTTTACATCTTCCAGATTTTCGCGTCCGCTAATCAGGTCGGTCATGTGTATATCTTTCACATCAAAGCCTGCCAGGTGCATTGAATAAGCCATTTCGCGATCGCCATTCACGCCTTTTTCGCGAATAATGGCAGCCTTGATGCCTGTTTTTTCTTTTCGTTTCGGATTAATACCGTATTGATTGAATTTCCCGGTGAAATGTTTTGGAAATTTAAAGCTCAACGGCTGATTTTTGTAATTCTCATAGCGCGATTTTGCCAGCTTGGGCTTGGTTTGTTTCGTATCAAGCAAATACGATGTGCGATACCAAATATCACGGTAGTGGTTTTTATCCAATTCAAATTGAGCAGTTCCTTTTTTGATTTTCAAAATGCCTGATTGGTTTGGAATAGCAATTTTTGCATAGCCAATTCCGGCTTCTTCTAAAATTTTATGTGCTTTACCATCAGATTTTACCTGAATGAGCACGCCCGGATTTTCGCTGAACAGAATTTTGACTATATCGTTTTCGTTCAAAGCGGATAAATCTATATCCATACCGGCATGTTCTGTCGGGAAAGTCATTTCAAGCAAAGCAGTAATCATACCACCTGCCGAAATATCATGCCCTGCCAAAATCAAATCTTTTTTAATCAGTTGCTGAATAGTATTGAACGCATCGGCAAAATATTCGGTATCGGCAACCGTAGGTGTTTTTTTGCCTAATTTGTTAATTGACTGAGCAAAACTGCTTCCGCCCAATTCAAATTCGCTGAATGAAAAATCGATATGCAAAATTTCACTACCCGTTACATTTTTCAGTGCAGGAGAAACTATTTTGCGGATATTTTCTACTTCGGCTGCTGCTGAAATAATCACTGTTCCGGGAGCATATACCACATTGTCTTTGTATTTTTGAGTCATCGAAAGCGAATCTTTACCTGTCGGGATATTGATACCCAAAGCAATGGCAAAATTGCTTGCTGCCTGAACGGCTTTGTATAATCGAGCATCCTCACCCTTGTTGTTACATGGCCACATCCAGTTGGCACTCAG
>JALWNR010000465.1 GCA_027083715.1 Bacteroidales bacterium | reverse complement strand
GGCTGCCGGAATGGTAAATGACCATACGGTGGATTGTTTTCGTTATAAAGAAGTGATGATATAAACAGTTTTATATGAGCTATGCAGGACATGTCTTTGATATGATTAACCGTTTTAAGCAAAACCATTCAATGCTTAAATCAAAAAAACAAAAGGAGCTTTATAAAGAAAATTTCATTTCCTCATCCAATACTCATAAGTTTAAGAACAACAAACAATTATCAGAGCAAAAAAGAAAAGAAATAATCCAACGAATACAAGTAGAAAATATAAAAGAACGGAAAAAGAAACTTCTGTCCTTAATTATCTCTTTCATCATAATTGTCCTGTTATTGTACTATTTGAACAGATTACTAAACCACTTAAATATTTTGTAAGCAAGTTATGCCGATAGACTTTTAGTTTTGTATTAAGAGCTTGTGAAGTAATACGATTACTAAAAGCGTATCGGTATAATCAAATCCTTACTGAAAATTGTCCAAATATATCCATTGCTATTAAGAAAAGTATTATTTTCGTATTTTATGATAATACAAACACGATGAATTTAATTCTTGATGATTTTTTGGAAGCACAAAAAGTGCTGAATACTTTTATCGAAGATAAAAGTAAACTGCAAAGCGTTGAAACAGCAGCTAATATGATGGTAGATGCCTTAAAATCCGGCGGAAAAATAATCTCTTGCGGAAACGGAGGCTCCATGAGCGATGCCATGCACTTTGCCGAAGAACTTACCGGCAGATTTCGCGAAAACCGCCCCGGAATAGCAGCTATTTCAATTTCCGACCCTTCGCATATCAGTTGTGTAGCAAACGATTACGGCTATGAATACATTTTTTCACGCTTTATCGAAAGCATGGGAAACAAAGGGGATATTTTACTGGCAATAAGTACTAGCGGAAATTCAAAAAATGTACTTAATGCAACACAAGCGGCAAAAGATAAGGGGATGAAAGTTATTGCCCTGACCGGAAAATCAGGCGGAAAACTGGCAAATGAATGTGATTTGGAAATCAGAGTTGAACATCATGGCTATGCAGATAGGGTTCAGGAAATCCACATAAAAATCATTCACTCTTTAATCCATTATATCGAAGGGGAATTATACTAAACCGCTAAAAAAATGAAATAAATGGATAAAGTATATTTTGCGTTATATTACAAAAGGTGAATTATTGAGAAAAGATTTTAGAATAGATATTTTAGTTGAACGTGAAATAACACTTGAATTAAAAGCTGTAGATGTAATATTACCGGTACATAAAGCACAAATAATTTCATATCATAAATTAGCAAATAAAAAATTAGGTTTTTTAATTAACTTTAATGTTGATTACATAAAAAATGGTTTGCAACGATTTGTAAATAACTTTTAACTAAATTAATATGCTTGTAAAAACCTTTGGCAGCGCAGTACACGGCATTGATGCCCTGACCATTACCATAGAAGTAAATATTTCGTCCGGTTTTAAGTTTTTTTTAGTTGGTTTGCCCGATAGTGCCATAAAAGAAAGCCAGCAACGTATTGATTCCGCCTTACGACAATATGAATATAAAATTCCCGGAAAGAAAATTGTAATAAATATGGCTCCTGCCGATATCCGAAAAGAAGGAAGTGCCTACGATTTACCTTTGGCGATAGGGATTTTGGCAGGCAACGGAGATATTCCGCCGGAAAATGTATCGAAATTTGTTATTATGGGTGAGTTGTCGCTCGATGGAACAGTACGCCCGATAAAAGGAGCTTTACCTATTGCCATACGTGCACGTGAAGAAGGTTTTAAAGGTTTTATTCTGCCCAAAGAAAATGCACGCGAGGCGGCTGTTGTTGATAAGCTAGAAGTTTACGGTGTAGAAAACATCAAAGAAGTCATTGATTTTTTTACAGGTGAAGTGAAATTGGAACCAACCGTTGTAGATACCCGCCAGGAGTTTTACAAAGGATTAAGCCAAACCGATTTGGATTTTTCGGACGTAAAAGGACAGGAAAATGTGAAACGTGCTATGGAAATTGCTGCAGCAGGCGGACACAACATCATTATGGTAGGTCCTCCCGGAGCAGGAAAAACCATGCTGGCAAAACGACTACCGGGAATTTTACCGCCTTTAACATTGCACGAAGCACTGGAAACAACAAAAATACATTCAGTAGCCGGAAAAATAGGCAAAGAAACCTCACTAATGGTTACACGCCCTTTTATTTCACCTCATCATACAATTAGCGATGTTGCACTTGTTGGTGGAGGCACCTATCCACAACCCGGAGCCATTTCACTGGCACACAACGGAGTACTATTTCTTGACGAGCTACCTGAATTTAAACGCACTGTGCTTGAAGTAATGCGTCAGCCGCTCGAAGACCGGAAAATTACCATCTCACGTGCAAAATTTACCGTTGAATATCCTGCAAGTTTTATGATGGTTTCTTCGATGAACCCCTGCCCCTGCGGATATTACAACCATCCTGAAAAAGAATGTGTTTGCACAACAGGCATGGTGCAAAAATACCTGAATAAAATATCCGGTCCCCTACTCGACCGCATTGATATCCACATTGAAGTGGTTCCCGTTCCTTTTAACAAGTTATCGGAAATGCAGCCTTCCGAAACAAGTGAAACCATCAGACAAAGAGTAATTGCCGCACGCGAAATTCAATCAGAACGTTTTGAAGACAGCCCGGAGGTACATTCCAATGCACAAATGAGCAGCAAACAAATACGTACTTATTGCCAAATTGACGAAGCCGGACAAGCCTTACTCAAAAATGCCATGGAGCGCCTGGGTTTATCAGCCCGTGCTTACGATCGTATTTTAAAAGTATCACGCACTATTGCCGATTTGGCAGGGACCGAAAATATTAAAACAGAGCATCTTGCAGAAGCCATACAATACCGTAGTCTTGACAGAGATAATTGGGGAAACTAAAGGGTACTCCTAAAGCAAAAAAGAGAGGAAGACTACGTCTTCCTCTCTCACCAAATTAAACCATAAAACTAAAAACAAACACTAAACCTATTTTACAAGGAGCTTTTTTATGACAGTTTTATTGTCATCAAAAGACACCTTTACAAGATATAATCCTCTTTTTTGTTTCCCTATCACTACGGGAATTTCTTTTAATGCAAGGTCGTTATTCTCAACACGTTTAATCACTTTCCCAATCACATTCACTACCTCCACCTTGCTGATTGCTGATGATGATTTTACCGTAAATTGTTCCCCCATCATCGGGTTTGGATAAATCAAAACATCATGCTGCTTTATTTCTTCAAAACCATTATTAACTTCTTGCTGTGCAAAACTGCTTACAGCAAACAAACCAAAAATACAAAATATCAATCCAAGTTTTTTCATTTTGATTTTAGCGTTGTTAATATGGTTTACTTTCTTATACGTTAAATCTTAAAAAAGGTTTCAAATTTTTTATATTTTTTATAAAAAAAATTAAAACTAAATTATAAACAACTGATAATCAACACAAAAAATTTTATATTTATTATCAAATTGTATGACAAGATACATATA
>JALWNR010000464.1 GCA_027083715.1 Bacteroidales bacterium | reverse complement strand
ATAAGCTGAATCGCCATAATAACCATTCATTACCACTCCACAATCTACCGAAACAATATCTCCATCTCTTAACTCATAATTAGAAGGAATACCATGAACAACGGTGTCATTAACTGAAATACACAGCGTATTAGGAAATCCGCCGTACCCTAAAAATCCGGGAATACCTCCATTGTCTCTAATAAACTCCTCTGCAACACGATCTAACTCTATGGTAGCAATACCCGCACGGATAATTTTGGCAATTTCTCCATGCGTTTTGGCGACCAACATATTGCTCAATCGTAAAAGTTCAATCTCTTCGGCTGTTTTATAATATATCATCAAACAAAGAACGTTCTAATTTATATAGAAGTAGCAGCTCCCGCTCTACCCTTAATCCTACCGGATTTCATTAAGCCATCATAATGACGCATTAACAAATGACTTTCAATCTGCTGCAAAGTATCCAATACAACACCAACCAAAATCAGCAATGAAGTACCACCAAAGAAATGTGCAAACTGATTATTTACACCGGCTATCATAGCAAATGCAGGCATAATAGCTACAAAAGCAAGAAATATAGAGCCGGGCAGTGTAATTCTAGACATCACTGTATCTAAATATTCAATGGTTTTTTTACCGGGTTTAACTCCCGGGATAAATCCACCGTTTTTCTTCATATCTTCTGCCATTTGTGTAGGATTAATAGTAATAGCTGTATAAAAATAAGTAAACACAACCACCAATAAACCAAACACAAAATTATACCAAAATCCGGTCATATCAGCAAATGCAGCAGCAATACCGGTAGTGGTTTCCGTATTAAAACTGCTTAGCATTAAAGGGATAAACATTAATGCCTGTGCAAAGATGATAGGCATAACACCCGCAGCATTAACTTTTAAGGGTATATACTGACGCACACCACCATATTGTTTATTCCCAACTATTCTTTTTGCATATTGAACAGGTATCCTCCGAGTACCTTGTACCAATAAAATAGTGGCTGCAAAAACAAGAAACAAAATTACAAGTTCCAACAGAAAAGCTACAAGTCCGCCACCTTGTTCCTCAATTCTAGAAACAAATTCGGCAAACAATGAGAATGGTAAACGAGCAATAATACCAATCATTATCAACAATGAGATACCATTTCCGATTCCTTTATCCGTAATTTTTTCACCTAACCACATAACAAACATGGTACCTGCTACTAAAATAACTACGGATGACACCCAGAAAAACATTCCTCCAACAACAAAAGCCTCTGCCGGAAGTTGAGCTTTTAAATTAGCCATATATCCGGGAGCTTGACCCGCTGTAATAAGAACTGTTAAATATCTGGTTATTTGATTGATCTTTTTTCTGCCACTCTCGCCTTCACGCTGTAAACGTTGAAAGTAAGGAATTGCCATTCCCAGTAACTGAATAATAATAGATGCCGAGATATAAGGCATAATTCCTAATGCAAAAATAGAAGCATTAGCAAAAGCACCTCCTGAGAACATATTCAATAAACCAAGAATCCCTTGTTCTGATTGAGTTTTTAAATTCTCAAGCATCAAAGGGTCAATTCCCGGTAGTACAACATGTGCTCCAAGGCGATAAATTAATAAAAAACCTATGGTTGTAAGAATCCTATTTCTAAGATCTTCAATTTTCCAAATATTCTTTAATGTTTCAATCAGTCCTTTCATTGACTTATAATTTTACAGCTGTACCTTTTGCTGCTTCAATTGCAGCAATAGCAGATTTTGAAAATGCATGTGCTTTAACTTCTAATTTTTTATTTAGTGTCCCTTTCCCAAGAACTTTGATAAGATCGCGTTTTTTTGCTAAACCTGCATCAATTAAAGCTTGGATATCAATAACATCTAATCCTTTCTTTTCAGAAAGTAATTGCAAATCAGATAAGTTAATTGCTTTATATTCTACTCTGTTAATATTTTTAAAACCAAATTTAGGAACTCGTCTCTGTAAAGGCATTTGTCCACCTTCAAAACCAATTTTCTTAGAGTATCCGGATCTGGATTTTTGACCTTTATGTCCTCTTGTTGAAGTACCGCCTTTTCCGGAACCTTCACCACGTCCTATTCTTTTACGCTTTTTTACAGAGCCTTCTGCCGGTTTTAAATTACTTAAATCCATTGTATTTTACAATTTAAAATATTATATTTTTTCAACAGTTACTAAATGGTTGACTTTTTTAATCATACCCATAATTTGTGCTGTATCTTCATGTTCAACAACAGCATCAACTTTACGCAAGCCTAAAGCTTCAAGCGTTAACTTTTGTCTTTTGGTGCTGCCAATTTTGCTTCTAATCTGTTTAATCCTCAGCTTTGCCATTTTCTTAGATATTATCCGTTAAATACTTTTTTAAGAGAAACACCTCGATGCTGTGCAACAGTATAAGCATCACGTAATTCAAGTAAAGCACCCATAGTGGCTTTTACAAGATTATGAGGATTTGATGAGCCTTTAGATTTTGCTAGTACATCAGTAACACCCACACTCTCTAGAACCGCACGCATAGCACCTCCGGCTTTTACACCTGTACCATGAGAAGCAGGTTTAATAAATACTCTGGCTCCACTATATTTAGCAGATTGTTCGTGAGGAATAGTGCCATTAAAAATTGGTACTTTAACCAAATTCTTTTTAGCATCTTCAATACCCTTTGATATAGCAGTTGTAACTTCATTAGCTTTCCCTAAACCATATCCAACGATACCATTTTCATCACCAACAACAACTATTGCAGAAAAACTGAAAGTACGTCCACCTTTGGTTACTTTGGTAACTCTTTTGATAGCAACTAATCTATCTTTAAGCTCTAAATCACTTGTTCTAACTTTTCTTATACTTGTAGACATTTCTCTTATATTTTTAATCCGTTTTCTCTGGCTGCATCAGCAATTTTTCTAACACGACCATGATATAAATAACCATTCCTATCGAAAACCACATTTTTGATACCTGCTTTAACTGCTTTTTCGGCAATTAATTTACCCACCAGCTCAGCTTGTTCAATTTTAGTAATGTCTTTCTTTTGAGTAATATCCTTCTCTAAAGACGAAGCAGCTACCAAAGTTTTTTGGTTTACATCATCAATTAATTGAACAAAAATATTATTATTACTACGATAGACACTCATTCGTGGTTTTTCCTGCGTTCCGAATACTTTTTTCCGGATTCTTCTTTTGATTTTTAATCTTCTTTCCTGCTTAACTAAAGCCATAATGTAAAATTTTACTATTTATTAACTAGCCGCAGCTTTACCAGCCTTTCTTCTAAGTTGTTCACCAACAAATTTAATACCTTTTCCTTTATATGGTTCAGGCTTTCTGAATGAACGTATTTTAGCAGCAACTTGACCAATTAACTGTTTATCAGCACTTTTTAAAGTAATAATTGGATTCGCCCTTTTTTCGGTAACTGCCTCAACTTTAACCTCTTTTGGAATTTCAAAAAAGATGGCATGTGAATATCCTAATGCAAGTTCCAACAATTGTCCGTTTGAAGTTGCTCTATACCCAACCCCTACAAGCTCCTGTTTAATTTCAAAACCTTTTGAAACACCTTCAACCATATTATTCAACAAAGAACGATACAAACCATGCATAGATTTATGACGTTTTTGTTCGGTTGGTCGTTCCAAAACAATTTTATTATCTTCAACTTTGATGATAATATCCGGATTTACCTGCTGGGTAAGTTCTCCCATCGGACCTTTTACAGTTACTAAATTTCCTTTTGAAATATTAACTGTAACACCACTTGGTAAATCTATTGGTAATTTTCCTATCCGTGACATTCCTAAACAAATTAATAAACGTAACACAATACTTCGCCACCCACATTCATTTCTCTCGCTTCTTTGTCGGTAATAACACCTTTAGAAGTAGAAAGGATAGCAATTCCTAAACCATTCAAAACACGAGGTAATTCATTAGCGCCTGCATATTTTCGCAAACCAGGTTTACTAACCCGTTTTATACTTTTTATCGCAGGAACTTTACTCTTCGGATGATACTTCAAAGCAATTTTAATTGAACCTTGAGGACCATCTTCTACAAATTTATAACTTAAAATATATCCTTTATCATGTAGGATCTTTGTAATTTCTTTCTTCATATTCGAGGCAGGTATTTCTACCACTTTGTGCCCCGCCATCACCGCATTTCTAATTCGGGTCAGATAATCTGCAACAGGATCTGTCATTGTTCTTTATTTAATAATTTACCAACTTGCTTTTTTAATTCCGGGAATTAATCCGGACGATGCCATTTCGCGAAAAGTGATACGGCTTATACCAAATTGTCTCATATAGCCTTTAGGTCTTCCGGTTAACTTACATCTGTTGTGTAAACGAACAGGAGAAGCATTCTTTGGTAATTTTTGTAATGCAACATAATCACCCTCTGCTTTTAATTTGGCTCTCTTTTCAGCATACTTATCAACTAACTTTTGTCTCTTGACTTCACGAGCCTTCATTGATTCTTTAGCCATAGCTATTTCTTATTTATATTTTTAAATGGTAATCCAAATTCTTTCAACAAAGCGTATCCTTCTTCATCAGTCTTTGCAGTGGTAACAAAAGTAATGTTCATTCCTAAAATTTGATTTACTTGATCAATATTAATTTCAGGAAATATAATTTGCTCTTGAATACCTAAGGTATAGTTACCTTTACCGTCAAATTTATCACCAATACCACGAAAATCGCGTATTCTGGGAATTGAGACAGAAATCAGCCGCTCCAAAAATTCATACATTCTATTCTTACGTAAAGTAACTTTAACACCAATAGGCATTTTTTTACGTAACTTAAAGTTAGATATATCCTTTTTAGACAAGGTAGTTATTGCTTTTTGTCCGGCAATCTCTGTAACTTCCTTTACAGCAATATCTAATAACTTCTTATCTGCCACTGCTTTACCAACTCCTTGATTAATGACTATTTTTTCAAGTTTTGGTACCTGCATAATGCTCTTATATCCAAACTCTTTCTGTAAGTTTGGTATAATTTCCTCTGTATATTTCTTTTTAAGATTTGGCGTGAAGTCCATTACTTAATCTCCTCTTTTGATTTTTTAGCGTATCTCACTAATTTATTATTATCATTCAATCTTCTTCCAATTCTGGTAGGTTCGCCGGTTGACGGATCAATTAGCATCAGATTAGAAATATGAATTGGTGCCTCTTTTTTTATAATACCACCTTCCGGATATGCACTATTGGGTTTAGTATGGCGAGAAACCATATTAACACCTTCTACTATTGCACGGTACAATTTGCGATCTACATCAAGGACTCTACCTTTCTGCCCTTTATAATCGCCTGCATTAACATAAACCGTGTCGCCTTTCTTAATGTGAACTTTCTTTTGCATTGCTTAATTTTTTTTCAATTAAAGCACTTCCGGTGCCAATGATATAATTTTCATATTCGTTGCACGCAACTCACGAGCAACAGGACCAAAAATTCGAGTACCTCTCATTTCACCGGCATTATTTAATAATACCACCGCATTGTCATCAAAGCGTATATATGAACCATCTTGACGACGTACTTCTTTTTTGGTGCGAACAACTACAGCTCTCGTAACTGTACCTTTTTTCATTTCGCCTGAAGGAATAGCACTTTTTACAGTAACTACAACTTGATCGCCAAGACTGGCATATCTTTTACCTGTTCCTCCTAAGACTCTGATTAAGAGTACCTCTTTTGCTCCACTGTTATCAGCAACCGCTAATCTTGATTCTTGCTGTACCATAATTATTTAGCTCTTTCAATTATTTCTACAAGTCTCCAGCTCTTTCTTTTACTAAGATGTCTGGTTTCCATTATCTTAACAGTATCACCAATATTACAGTCGTTTTTTTCATCATGTGCCATGAATTTTTTCGACTTATTGATGAATTTTCCATAAATAGGATGTTTCACTTTTCTGTTTACCATCACTATAATGGATTTATCCATTTTATTACTGACAACCAAACCAATACGTTCTTTCCTAAGATTTCTTTTTTCCATGATTTCAATCTATTCTTGATTTTCAGATAGTTCTCTTTTCCTTAATTCGGTATTTAAACGTGCAACCAAACGTCGAGATTCTCTTAACTTGTTTGGATTGTCTAGTGGAGAAACAGCATGGTTCAATTTTAATCGAACAAGATGCGCTTTTTCATCCTCTATTTTTTCTTTGAGTTCTTTATTTGATAACTCTCTTATTTCTGAATTTTTCATTATTCAATAGTTAAAGTTTCCTCATAATCATGTCTTACAACAAACTTTGTTGCTATTGGTAATTTTTGAGCAGCCAAACGTAAGGCCTCTTTTGCAACATCATAAGGCACACCCTCTGCTTCAAAAAGTATTCTTCCGGGAGTAACTCTTGCCACCCATAATTCAGGAGCTCCTTTACCTTTACCCATTCTTACTTCTGCTGGCTTTTTAGTAACTGGTTTGTCAGGGAAAATACGAATCCAAATCTGTCCTTCCCTCTTCATATATCTTGTTACTGCCTGACGAGCAGCCTCTATCTGCCGAGCTGTAATCCAGGTACTTTCTAAAGCCTTTATTCCAAAAGAACCAAATGAAAGTTTATTTCCTCTTTGGGCATTTCCTTTCATTCTACCCTTCTGCTGCTTTCTAAATTTTACTTTTTTTGGTTGTAACATGATTTAATCCTTCTAAAAGTTTATTTTCTACGCTTTTTAAAGCTTTTTTGTCTTTGGTTTTTCAATCCGAAGTTTGGTGATAAATCGCGTTTACCATAAACTTCTTTGTCAAATATCCATACTTTAATACCAATTAAACCCACCTTAGTTAGGGCTTCGGCTAAATGATAATCTATATCAGCACGGAAAGTATGTAATGGTATTCTACCTTCTTTATAGGTTTCAGAGCGTGCCATCTCAGCACCGTTAAGACGACCAGAAACCAATACTTTAATTCCTCCTGCACCCATTCTCATAGTAGAAGCAATAGCCATTTTAACTGCTCTACGATATGCGATGTTTCCTTCAACCTGACGGGCAATATTATTTGCAACTAAAGTAGCATTCAATTCAGGACGTTTAATCTCAAATATATTTATTTGAACTTCTTTTCTGGTAATTTTTTTCAACTCCTCACGTAGCTTATCTACCTCAGCACCACTCTTACCGATAATAATACCGGGTCTTGAAGTGTGAACAGTTACTGTTATCAATTTTAATGTACGTTCAATAACAATTTTAGATACATTTGCTTTTGCTAAACGTACATTCAGATACTTTCTGATTTTAGAATCTTCAACTAATTTCGCTGAATAGTCCTTTCCACCATACCAATTGGAATCCCATCCTTTAATGATTCCTAATCTATTGCTAATTGGATTAACCTTTTGTCCCATCTATTAATTTGTTTGATTGCTTTCTAAAACAATAGTTACATGATTAGATCTTTTCCTAATTCTATGAGCACGTCCTTGCGGTGCCGGACGAAGTCTTTTTAAAATTCTTGCAGAATCTACAAAAACTTCTTTAACATATAGATCAGCATCTTCCATACGCACACCTTCGTTTTTTGCTCTCCAGTTTGCAATAGCAGAAAGGAGTAATTTCTCCAATCTTCTTGATGCTTCCTTAGGATTGAATTTTAAAATATCCAGGGCTTGTTGAACGTCAACACCGCGAATTAAATCTGCAACTAAGCGCATTTTTCTGGGTGAAGTCGGACAATTTTTTAAAACCGCATAATATCTGGTTTTCTTTGCCTCTTTTATAGCTTCTGCCCTTTGTTTCTTTCTTGCTCCCATTTTATCTTAACTTTTTCTCAATCGTTATTTCTTTTTATTTCCAGCATGTCCTCTAAAAGTACGTGTTGGTGCAAATTCTCCTAATTTATGACCTACCATATTTTCAGTGATATAAACCGGAATAAACTTATTTCCGTTATGAACAGCAATGGTATTACCAACAAAGTCTGGTGAAATCATGGAGCTGCGTGCCCATGTTTTAATTACTGTTTTTTTACCGGATTCGTTCATGGCAAGAACTTTTCTTTCCAGTTTATAGTCAATATAAGGACCTTTTTTTAATGAACGACTCATATTAATACGAATATTACGTTATTATTTCTTTCTTTTTTCAACAATATATTTGTTTGAAGGCTTCTTTTTTGAACGGGTTTTATAACCTTTTGCTAATAAACCTGTTCTAGAACGTGGATGTCCACCGGATGATTTACCTTCTCCACCACCCATTGGATGGTCAACAGGGTTCATTGCAACCCCGCGTACTCTAGGTCTTTTCCCTAACCAACGGCTTCTACCGGCTTTTCCAGACCGTTCTAACATATGTTCTGAATTAGAAACAGTACCAATAGTAGCACGACAAGTAACCAAAATCATTCTAGATTCTCCTGATGGTAATTTAATAATAGCATATTTACCATCACGTGAAGTTAATTGGGCATAAGCTCCTGCACTTCTTGCTAAAACGGCCCCCTTACCGGGTACCATCTCAATATTATGAATTACCGTTCCTAAGGGGATATCTGATAAAAATAAAGTGTTACCAACCTCAGGATTAGCATCTTTACCTGACATTATTTCCTGTCCGACTTTTAATCCGTTAGGCGCAATAATGTATCTTTTTTCACCATCAGCATAATATAACAAAGCAATACGAGCAGAACGATTTGGATCGTATTCAATTGCTTTCACAGTAGCCGGTACTCCGTCTTTGTTTCGCAAAAAGTCTATAACTCTATATCTTTTTTTATGTCCGCCACCTATATTACGAACCGTCATTTTACCAGAATTGTTCCTACCGCCTGATTTCTTTTTAGAAGCCAAAAGCGATTTTTCAGGTACAGATTTGGTAATCTCTGCAAATGTATTGGCAACTTTTCCTCTTTGCCCCGGTGTTGTCGGTTTTATTTTACGTACAGCCATTTTTTTTAAATATTGCTATAAAAATCAATCGTATCTCCATCTTGTAATGTAACTACTGCTTTTTTAAATGCATTAGTTTTGCCTTTTTGAATTCCGGTTTTGGTATAACGTGATTTGTTTTTACCACCATAACGCATCGTATTCACAGATTCAACAGTTACATTATATAAATCTTCAACAGCTCTTTTAATCTGAATTTTGTTTGCTCTAACATCAACAATAAATCCGTAGCGATTCATTTTTTCGCCTTGAATCGTCATTTTCTCTGTAATAATCGGCTTTTGCAAAATATCCATCACTAAAATGTTTTTTCTAATACATCAACTGAACTTTCAGAAAGCACAAGTGCTTTAGTGTTCAAGATGTCATAAGTTGTTAATTCAGATACTGTTATCGTCTTAGAACCCTGTAAATTTCGGGATGACAAATATAAGTTTTTATTTGGTTCTGCTAAAACTAAAACAGACTTTTTATCATTTATTTTTAAATTCTTTTCAAAAGCCGTGTATTGCTTAGTTTTAGGAGTGTCAAAAGTAAAATCTTCAACAATAAAAAGCTCATTTGCTTTTAATTTATAAGTTAAAGCTGATTTTCGAGCAAGCTTTTTTACTTTTTTGTTGAGTTTGAAACTATAATCACGTGGTCGAGGTCCGAAAACACGACCTCCTCCTCTAAATAAAGGATTTTTGATACTGCCTGCTCTGGCAGAACCTGTACCCTTTTGTTTTTTAATCTTTCGGGTACTACCACGTACTTCAGAACGTTCTTTAGCCTTATGAGTTCCTTGGCGTTTATTTGCCATATGCCTCTTTACATCCAAATAAATTGCATGATCATTAGGCTCAATACCAAAAATCTCATCATTTAAGTTTACCTTACGTCCGGTATCCTTACCTTCTATGTTATATACTGTCAGTTCCATTATTTTTCAATAATTAAGTATGAACCTTTCGGTCCCGGAACGGAACCTTTTAAAATTAATATGTTATTTTCAGGAATAACTTTAATCACCTTAAGGTTTAAAACTTTTACTTTCTTACCTCCGGTTCTACCAGCCATTTTCATACCTTTAAATACTCTTGAAGGATATGACGATGCGCCTAATGAACCCGGTGCTCTATTCCTATTATGCTGACCGTGTGTTTGATCACCTACACCACGAAAACCATGGCGTTTAACCACACCTTGAAAACCTTTACCTTTACTGATACCACTAACGTCTAACCATGCGTCATCGTTAAAGTAATCAACACCGATAATATCTCCAACTTTCCAGTCCTTTACAAAACCTTTAAGCTCTATGACCTTACGTTTGGGTGCGGTATTTGCTTTTTTAAAATGACCCAAGTCTGCTTTAGTAGCATGTTTTTCACTTTTGTCATCATAAGCAATTTGTACTGCATTGTACCCGTCTGTTTCCTCAGTTTTTATTTGAGTAACTACGCAAGGACCTACCTCTAAAACAGTGCATGGAATATTTTTTCCCTCGGCACTGAAAACGGAAGTCATTCCGATTTTTTTTCCAATTAATCCAGGCATCTTTTACAAATTTTCCTTAAACCTTAATTTCTACTTCAACACCACTAGGCAACTCCAATTTCATCAAAGCATCAATAGTTTTAGAATTGGTGCTATAAATATCAATCAATCTTTTGAAAGAAGATAATTGAAATTGCTCACGTGATTTTTTATTTACAAAAGTCGATCTTAAAACCGTAAATACTCTTCTGTGCGTAGGTAACGGAATTGGTCCACTTACAACTGCACCTGTTTGTTTAACAGTTTTCACAATCTTCTCAGCTGAATTATCAACCAAATTATGATCGTATGACTTTAACTTAATGCGAATCTTTTGACTCATAAATTCAAATATTATTCTGATTTACCCATATTTTTTTCAATAACCTCTTTGGCAATGTTATCAGGAACAACATCGTAATGTGAAAATACCATTGAGGAAGTTGCACGCCCTGATGAAATTGTTCTTAAAACAGTAACATAACCAAATTTTTCTGCCAAAGGAACTAATGCTTTAACAACACGAGCATTACCTTTTGACTCCATTCCTTCAATCTGTCCACGACGTTTATTAAAGTCTGAAATAATATCACCCATATATTCTTCGGGGGTAACTACTTCGGCAGACATAATTGGCTCTAATAATACCGGCTTTGCTTTTGGAGCAGCATGCCTGAAAGCCATTTTTGCAGCTAACTCAAAAGACAACTGATCTGAATCAACAGGGTGGAATGAACCATCTAACAATTCAACTTTCATGCTATCCAAAGGATATCCAGCTAATGGACCATTATTCATAGCCTCTTTAAATCCTTTCTCAACAGAAGGAATAAATTCTCGGGGAATACGTCCACCGGTAACAGAGTTAATAAATTGCAAACCTGTAACACCTTCATCGGCAGGCGAAATTTTAACGATGATATCTGCAAATTTACCACGTCCACCGGTTTGCTTTTTAAATACTTCACGATGCTCAACCGTTCCTGTAAGCTTCTCTTTATAAGCAACTTGCGGTGCACCCTGATTGCACTCTACTTTAAATTCTCGCTTTAAGCGATCAATTAAAATTTCTAGGTGTAATTCACCCATTCCACTAATAACGGTTTGCCCTGTATTTTCATCAGTTTTAACCTGAAATGTAGGATCTTCTTCGGCTAATTTTGCTAAACCATTTCCTAATTTATCTAAATCTTTTTGAGTTTTAGGTTCAACCGCAATACCAATAACTGGCTCCGGAAACTCCATTGACTCTAAAACGATTTGTTTATTCTCATCACAAAGTGTATCTCCTGTACGGATGTCTTTAAATCCAACAGCCGAACAAATATCACCTGCTTTTATTTCTTCTTGGGGGTTTTGTTTATTTGCATGCATTTGGTACAAACGTGAAATACGTTCACGTTTACGGGTTCTTGGATTATAAACATAAGAACCTGCTTTTAAAACACCTGAATAAACACGGATATATGCCAAACGTCCTACAAAAGGATCGGTAGTAATTTTAAATGCAAGAGCAGCTAAAGGCTCTTCTTCAGAAGGCGTGCGAGTAATATTTTCGTCATTTTTAGGATTAATACCTTCAATTGCATCAATATCTAAAGGACTTGGCAATAGCGCAACAATAGCATCTAATAAGCGTTGAACACCTTTATTTTTAAATGCAGAACCTGCTAAAACAGGAACAATTTTCATATCAATAACCGCTTTACGGGTTACTTCCATAAATTCATCAACTGTAATTGATTCTCTATCTTCAAAAAAGCGCTCTAAAAATTCATCATCAGATTCAGCAACAGCCTCTACTAACTTTTCACGCCATTCTTCAACAGTATCTACTAAATCTTCAGGAACATCAGTATATTCGTATTTTGTCCCCATTGTTTCGTCTTCTGTCCAAATAATAGCTTTACGCTCAATAAGATCAACGACACCGCGAAAACCTTCTTCCGCACCAATAGGTATTTGCAAAGGTACCGGATTAGCTCCTAACTTATCTTCAATTTGACTAACCACATCGAAAAAATCAGCACCGGTACGATCCATTTTATTTACAAAAGCAATTCTTGGTACTTTATATTTATCTGCTTGTCTCCAAACGGTTTCTGATTGTGGTTCAACACCACCAACTGCACAAAAAACAGCAACAGCACCATCCAATACACGCAAAGAACGCTCAACTTCAACGGTAAAATCAACGTGTCCGGGAGTGTCAATAATATTGATTTTATGTTCTTGTCCTTTATATTTCCAATAAGTTGTTGTAGCAGCTGAGGTAATGGTAATTCCACGTTCCTGTTCCTGCACCATCCAGTCCATAGTGGCAGCACCATCATGTACTTCCCCAATTTTATGGGTAATACCCGTATAAAACAATATACGCTCGGTGGTAGTTGTTTTACCGGCATCGATGTGTGCCATGATACCAATATTACGCGTGTATTTTAAATTTGAATCTTTCATTTTAAATATTCCTTCTCTTCCTCGCTATCAATTACTGTTTAAAATCTAAAAAATGCAAAAGCTTTATTAGCTTCAGCCATCCTATGAGTATCTTCTTTTTTCTTAAAAGCACCACCTTCCTCATTATAAGCGGCAATAATTTCAGCAGCCAGTTTTTCAGCCATCGAACGCCCGCTTCTTTTACGAGCAAAAAGAATCATATTTTTCACACTAATAGATTCTTTTCTTTCGGGACGAATTTCCATTGGCACCTGAAAAGTAGCACCTCCAACTCTCCGGCTCTTAACTTCAACCGCAGGAGTAATGTTTTCTAATGCTTTTTTCCACACATCAAGTGCAGTTTTGTCTTTACTCGGATTTTTCTTTTCTACAATATCCAAAGCATCATAAAAAATCTTATAAGAAATATTTTTTTTGCCGGACATCATTAAATCATTGACAAATCTTGTTACCAGTGTATCATTAAATTTAGGATCCGGTAAAATAATTCTCTTTTTGGGTTTTCTTTTTCTCATCTCTTACTATTCAATGATTTAAACTATTTTTTTGGTCTTTTAGTTCCGTATTTTGAACGTCTTTGGGTTCTTCCTTCAACACCGGAAGTATCCAAAGCTCCGCGAACAATGTGATAACGAACACCGGGCAAATCTTTTACCCTTCCGCCGCGAATTAACACGATGGAGTGTTCCTGTAAGTTATGACCTTCACCCGGAATATAAGCATTCACTTCTTTTCCGTTTGTTAATCTTACTCTGGCTACTTTCCTCATTGCTGAGTTTGGCTTTTTGGGTGTGGTTGTATAAACACGCACACATACACCTCTTCTTTGAGGACAATTATCCAGTGCCGGAGCTTTACTTTTATCAACTAATTTCGTTCTCCCTTTTCTTACTAATTGCTGTATTGTAGGCATAAAGACAATATATTAAATAATTTTCATTCTCTAAAATTGGTCTGCAAAGGTAAAATTTATTTTATTTAAAACAACAAAAAGCCTAAAAAACGGCTGCAAAATTAGAAATAATTATTTAAGTTTCAAAACGTTTCGCTAAGAAAAATCAGCTTTTTTCTGATTATTAAGATTTTTCAAACAATAATTGTCATTTTTACGGGACAGAAAACAGCTTGAACTTATACCTTATATATTATATGTGTATAATAATTCGATATCTGCTGGTTTGTTTTATCGGTAATTAATGCTAAAAAAATTAAATATTATTATGCTACTCTAAAATTGAAATTATGTATTGTATTTTTATAATCAATGAGCTAATAAAATGATAAAAAAGATAA
>JALWNR010000463.1 GCA_027083715.1 Bacteroidales bacterium | reverse complement strand
GATTAAAACCAGACTTTTAGAAGCTGAAAATGCTGAGCGTAAAAGAGAAAAGGAAAATAAGCGTGAATCAAAAGAAGGTAAAAATGAGCTGAGGAAATTTCCGAATGAAATTGAACAATTTTTAAAGCAAAAATCTAAGTATAAAGAAACCTTACAAAAATTCAACTTAGATTTGAATTTATATTATAAAAATTTGAGTAAAGAGTATTATCAACGTATAAAATAATATTTTGTTTAACATAAATTTAATTTATGGAAGGCGCAGTTAAAATACCTTCGGATATGTCAAATATTTATCGTGCAGAACGATTAGTTGATCATATGTCCGAAAAATTAAATATAGGTGATGAACAATACGGGAATATTTTGGTTTGTATTGTTGAAGCTGTGAGTAATGCCATTCAGCATGGTAATGAAAACGATGTTACAAAAATAGTTTATTTATCTTATTCTTATAAAGCGGGAAAGTTATTGTTTAAAGTAGAAGATGAAGGTTCAGGATTTGACCTGGATAAGGTACCTGACCCTACTTTACCCGAAAATGTTGAAAATATTAAAGGAAGAGGAATCTTTTTAATTCGTCATTTGGCTGACGAAATTAAGTTTGAAGATAAAGGTTCTAAATTGTACATTACGTTTTATATTGATTGATATGAGCATTCATTTTTTTTATGAAGAAATTGATGAATTTACTTTTGATACTCATTTATGTAGTAATTGGATTTTAGATTGTATTAAGAGTTATCATAAAAGTAGTGGTGATTTGAATTTTATTTTTACCTCTGATAAGTATTTATTGGATATAAATAAAAAATATTTGCAACATGATTATTATACCGATATAATTACTTTTGATTATTGTGTAGAAAATACAATTAGTGGAGATATTTATATTTCTATTGATAGAGTTAAAGAGAATGCGTATGAATATAATCAAAGTTTTATGCAAGAATTACATCGGGTGATTATACATGGAATTCTTCATTTGATTGGATTAAATGATCATACAGAGGAAGAAAAGATTGAGATGCGGAAAGCAGAAAATATATGTTTAAAGAAATTAAATTAATAGAACGATAGGGTAGAGGAGATGGAATTTAATTATGATGTTATAGTTGTTGGTGGTGGACATGCTGGATGTGAGGCAGCTACAGCGGCGGCTAAATTGGGATCAAAAACTTTGCTTATTACTATGGATATGGCAAAGTATGCTCAAATGTCTTGTAATCCGGCTGTTGGTGGGATAGCAAAGGGGCAAATTGTACGTGAAATTGATGCTTTAGGTGGTTGGATGGGTATTATTACAGACCGCACCAGCATACAGTTTAGAATGTTAAATAAAAGCAAGGGACCGGCTATGTGGAGTCCTCGTGCTCAAAGTGATCGAATGAAATTTTCGGAAGAATGGAGGAAAATTTTAGAGAATACTGAAAATTTACATCTTTGGCAAGATTTAGTTCTTGGATTGATTATTGAAAATAACAAGCTTAAAGGTGTTAAAACCAAACTTGGAGTTAATTTTTATTCAAAAACTGTTGTACTAACTAATGGTACTTTTCTAAACGGAATTATACATATAGGTAATACTCAGGTACAGGGAGGACGTATGGCAGAACCTGCATCTAAGGGTATTACAGAACAATTGGTTTCTTTAGGTTTTGTTGCCGGACGAATGAAAACAGGTACCCCTCCAAGATTGGATGGTCGCTCTATAGATTTCTCTGTAATGCAAGAGCAGTTTGGTGATGAAAAACCGGCTTCTTTTTCTTATTTACAACAAGAAAATAAACTTAAGCAAAGAAGCTGTTATATTACTTATACCAACAAAGAAGTTCATAATACCTTACGAAAAGGGTTTGAGTTTTCTCCGCTTTTTAATGGTACAATTCAAGGGGTTGGTCCACGATATTGTCCTAGTATAGAAGATAAAATTGTTACTTTTTCTGATAAGGATAAACATCAATTGTTTTTAGAACCTGAAGGTGAATATACTCATGAATATTATTTAAATGGTTTTTCATCATCTTTACCTTTAAATGTACAGTTAGAAGCCTTGCGTAAAATACCCGGATTAGAAAAAGTAAATATTTATCGTCCTGCTTATGCGATAGAATATGATTATTTTGAGCCTACTCAACTAACTCATTCCCTAGAAACTAAACTTATTCAAAATTTATTTTTTGCGGGACAAATTAACGGTACAACCGGATATGAAGAGGCTGCAGCACAAGGTATGGTTGCAGGCATTAATGCACATTTGAAATCGCTTGGTGCCCCACCTTTTATTTTACAAAGAGACCAGGCATATATTGGTGTTTTAGTTGATGACTTAGTAACTAAAGGCGTTGATGAACCTTACAGAATGTTTACTTCAAGAGCTGAGTATAGAATATTGTTACGACAGGATAATGCAGATGAGCGACTCACAGAAATCGGATTTAAATTAGGCTTAGTTGATACAAACAGATATCATTTATACATCCGCAAACGCGATACTATAGATGAATTTGTGAAATTTTGCAAGGAAACAAAGCTTAAGCCTGACGAGATCAATGAATTTTTAAAGAGTATCAATACATCCGTTATCAAAGAAGGCACTAAATTAGATAGATTAATCTTAAGGCCTCAAGTTAAGCTTATTGATATCGCCGATAGCTTTACTGATATTCATCAGTTTTTTAAAGGAAATGAAGACATCAAACAAGATGTACTACAAACGGTTGAGATAAAAATAAAATACGATGGTTATATAGAGAGAGAACGTATTATTGCTGAAAAAATCAAGAGACTAGAGAATATTGTTATTCATGATAGTTTTGATTTTGATCGATTAGAATCCTTAAGTACTGAATCACGACAAAAACTTAGCAAAATCAGACCAAAAACCATTGGCCAAGCAGCACGTATTCCCGGAGTTTCTCCGTCTGACATTAATGTACTTTTGGTTTTTTTAGGCAGGTAATGTGTGCGCGTACTATTTAGTTTGATTTCTAGAGTGCGTTTATGCGTGCTTGCTTTTAAATTGTTCCACGTGGAACAATTTTTATAAAAATTAGTTTAATTATAGGATTGTTCCACGTGGAACAATTTAGATAAATAATTTAGATATGAATGCAGATTTTTCGATTAAAGCCAATTTAGTGGATGTTGTTCAAAAGCGTGTTTTTCCTGCTGAAATTTTTGTAAGTGGTGGGCGCGTAGAGCGAATTCAAGAAATTGAAGAAGATTTAGGTTTTTTTGTGATGCCTGGATTTATTGATGCGCATGTGCATGTTGAAAGTTCTATGTTGGTGCCTTCTGAGTTTGCACGTCTTGCTGTGCGCCATGGTACTGTGGCTACTGTTTCTGATCCACATGAAATAGCTAATGTTTTGGGAGTATCGGGTCTGGAATTTATGCTTGAAAATGCATCGAAGGTTCCGCTTAAGTTTTATTTTGGTGTGCCTTCTTGTGTGCCTGCAACAGAATTTGAAACATCGGGAAGTGTTTTAAATTCTCAAGAAGTGGAACGTTTATTGTCTCGCGATGAGTTTAAGTA
>JALWNR010000462.1 GCA_027083715.1 Bacteroidales bacterium | reverse complement strand
TGGCAATGTACAAAGCAATATTGTGCACGTACTGGAAGAGAAAAGGGCAGCAGGTTTTTTACAATTGGAAAGGGCAAGAGTACGCTGGTTTATGAGCCTTGATTATAATGATGTGCCTGAAAAACAGAAACTTGAAGGTTTAAGAACTTTTCGGTCTATCACGGTTGATGGAAAAGAAATTGAATTTAGTGGCGGCTTTACCGATTTGCATACGGTCAGCTATCAGGAGATATTGAAGGGAAATGGTTTTACACTTGAAGATGCCCGAAAAAGTATCGAAACTGTTTATACAATAAGAAATGCCAAACCTGTTGGGTTGCAGGGAGATTATCACCCTATATTGGCAAAATAAATATTAACCCTTTAAAAAAATTATTAAGTGAAACTATTACGCAAATGGAGCCGGATTCTGCACAGGGATTTAGGCTTCTTTTTTATTGGAACTACTATTATTTACGGACTTTCGGGCATTGCTCTGAATCACCTGAACGATTGGAACCCGAATTATACAGTAGAAGTAAAAGATTTTAATACAAATATCAACTTAAATAAATCGCCTGATATTGAGGAAAAAGTACTGCTTTTGCTGGATGAAATTGATGAGCGCGATAATTACAAAAAACATTATTATCCGCAAAGTAATTATATTAAAATATTTTTAAGCGGAGGTTCATCGGTTGTGATAAATACAGAAACAGGGCAGGGCCGGGCTGAATTTTTGCGCAAACGTCCGGTTTTTTATCAAGTAAATTATCTGCATTACAATCCAAATGTTTGGTGGACATGGTTTTCGGATCTATTTGCAGGCGTATTAATTTTATTGGCAATCACCAGTATGTTTATGCTCAGAGGTAAATACGGTATGGCTGGCAGAGGCGGCTGGCTTACCCTTGCAGGAATAGTTATACCCTTGCTGTTTTTAATATTTTTTTAAAAACTCTATTATACCTTAAATCCGCAACTATGTTCGTAGCAAAGTAACACCTATTCCGATTCATCGGAATGCTTAAAGAGAGTTTCAAGCAACATCCAACCTTTAGCCTCATGAGCCGAAGGCAAATAAATTTGAGTGCGTTTATTTTGTTGTAAACTTACTTAATATGTTGATGATAAATATATTATAGCATGTTTATAACAAAAGTGGTAAACTGCCAAGCACCTCAGCGAAGGTAATTTTGCGGGTTATCGGTATAAAAAACTTGTTCGACAACCGACGGATTAAATTTACCAATGTTTTCCTTCTTCCGTTTTTCATTTTCAAATTTTAGCAGTAAGTTTGTACGCCGTTTTTTAATTTGATTAATTCATGTGCGCTTTATCAATATTTAATAAAAATAATAAAATTCTGAATTAAACATTAAAACAATAAAAATTTACGTAACAACATAATTTAAAATGACAAAAATGACAAAAATGGATGTTCTTTTAGGGCTTCAATGGGGCGATGAAGGAAAAGGTAAAATTGTGGATGTTTTAAGTCCTGAATATGATATTATTTCGCGTTTTCAAGGAGGTCCAAATGCCGGACATTCTCTTGAATTTGGTGATTTTAAACATGTTTTACATTCAATACCTTCTGGGATTTTCAGAGACAATACTTTAAATTTAATTGGAAACGGTGTAGTACTAGATCCGGTAATTTTTAAAAACGAAATTGATAAAATCAATAAAATAAAACCAGAAGCTCTTAAGCGCCTGTATATATCCAAAAAAGTACATCTTATTTTACCAACACATAAAGTATTAGATGCTGCATCGGAAGCTGCAAAGGGTAAAACAAAAATTGGTTCAACCCTGAAAGGTATCGGACCTACATATATGGATAAAACCGGAAGAAACGGTTTGCGTATTGGTGATATTTTTGAAGATAATTTTATTGAAAGATATAATTTCTTGAAAAACAAACATTTGCATATATTAAAACAATATAACTTTAGTTTTGATATAAAAGAACAAGAGCAAGAATGGTTTGAAGGAATTGAATCTATAAAGCAATTTAAAGCGATTGACGGTGCCTATTTTGTTAATGATGCTTTAAAAAAAGGAAAAAAAGTACTTGCCGAAGGTGCACAAGGAACTTTATTAGACATTGAGTTTGGAACTTATCCTTTTGTTACATCTTCAAATACGGTAAGTGCGGGAGCCAGCACAGGATTAGGTGTAGCTCCAAATAAAATAGGAGAAGTAATAGGCATTTTTAAAGCCTATACCACACGTGTTGGAAGCGGACCTTTTCCTACGGAGCTTTTTGATGATGACGGCAAGTATCTGCAAAATCAAGGACATGAATTTGGTGCAACTACCGGTCGTGAACGCCGATGCGGATGGTTAGATTTACCTGCTCTAAAATATGCTGTAATGATTAATGGTGTTACTAAACTGATAATGACTAAAGCCGATGTACTTAGTGGATTAAAAAGCTTTAAAGTAGCAATAGGCTATAAAGTTAAAGGTAAAGAAACCACTAAAGTACCTTATGAGTTTAATGAACATATTAAACCGGTTTATAAAAATTTTGAAGGTTGGAGTGAAGATTTGAGTAAAGTAAAATCTTATAATAAATTACCGCTACAATTAAAAAATTATATTGAGTTTATTGAAAAAGAAACCGGTGTTCCAGTTTGGATTGTTTCATTAGGTCCTGACAGAGATGCCACTATTATAAGAGAATAAATTATGGGAAAAATAGCTGCACTGTTTGGTGCTACCGGTTTGACGGGTAAAAGTTTGTTACAACAACTCACTAAAAATGATGATTATATAAAAATTATAGTATTTAACCGTAATTTACAAAATTATAATCATAATAAAATTGATGAAGTTTCCCTTGATTGGAATAATATTGAACGTATTAAAAATCAGCTTATTGCCGATGAACTATTTTGTTGTATAGGTACTACCATTAAAAAAGCCGGATCAAAAAAAGCGTTCCTGCATGTTGATTTCAATATACCTGTTACATTAGCGCAAATTGCCGAAAATAATAAAATTAATAAGTTTTTGATAGTTTCATCTCTGGGAGCAAACCCAAAGAGTAAAAACTTTTATTTGCAAACAAAGGGAAAAATGGAAGAGGAAGTTCTAAAATTTAACATTCCAAAAATTTATTTTTTCAGACCTTCCATGCTTTTGGGTAAGCGTAATGAATTTAGAGCAGGAGAAGAATTTGGCAAAATTGCCATGAAAATATTTAACCCCTTAATGATAGGCAGTTTACGAAAGTACAAAGCAATTCCTGCTTCGATTGTAGCCGGAGCAATGATAAAAGTGGCTAGTGCCAATAGTTCAAAAGTAATTTTTGATTCAGATGAATTGTGGGATTTTGTTTAGTAATATATCCTATGAAAACCCAAAACTTAATTATCACTGACGATGGTTCACACAGTATTTTTAATACTAAATTGAATGAACACTATCATTCAAACAAGGGTGCCATAAGCGAAAGCAAACATGTATATATTGAAAACGGAATTGCATGTATTAAAAAAACATCAATAAATATACTGGAAATTGGCTTTGGTACAGGACTAAACGCACTG
>JALWNR010000461.1 GCA_027083715.1 Bacteroidales bacterium | reverse complement strand
ATATTAGACATTAATGTTGATTTGTTAACTGTTGGTAGCAAGTATTATAAAGTGATAGGTTATAGTCCTACAACTAACAGTATATTTGCAAGAGCAGGTACTGCATATATCCCTGAAGCTATTCAAGACCCTGAGAATCCAGATAAGGTTAAGTACCGTAAGATATATTTAGGTTGGACTAATCCTACAGAGTGGGTATCATTAACCCCTCTTTCATCAAGGTATGACCCTAATGTTGTTGTAGATGACTTAGATGAAGAAGATAAGCAACTATGGGAGTCTGTAGATGAAGATAGTACTGATAATCAAAGTGATGAACAAAAGAATACAGATGATGATATAGATGATGAGATTAAAAAAATTGCTGACGAAATAGATAATTTCAAAGCTTATCTTCAAATTGAGAAATCATTATCAAAAAACTCAATTGAAGCATATATGCATGATTTAGATTTATTAGTAAATAAGTTTTTAAATGATGTAAATAAAAATGAAAATGAAAAAATAGGTTTAAACGGTACAAAAAACGATTCATTAATTTTACGTCAATTCATTGACTATCTGAATACAGAATACCCGATTAAATACAATAGAAAAATCACCAGACGTTCGCAAGCCAGAATAATTTCAGGAATTAGAGCCTTTTATAAATTTCTTTTATTATCTGATAAAATAGATACCGATCCAAGCAAATTATTAGAAATGCCAAATATTGGCAATAAACTACCGGACTTTTTATCAGTTGAAGAAATTGACCAAATAGAAGCAGCGGTAGATTTAAGCAAACCCGAAGGACATAGAAACCGAGCCATAATAGAAACTTTATACAGTTGCGGATTGCGTGTATCAGAATTAATTAACCTGAAAATAACTGATTTGTATTTTGATTTGGAATTTATAAAAGTTACAGGCAAAGGCAATAAAGAACGATTGGTTCCGGTATCTGAAAAATTAAAAACGGAAATTGATTTATACATAAAATCATACAGAGTATATTTAGACATTAAAAAAGAGTTTGAAAATATTCTTTTTTTAAATCGTAGAGGTAGAAAACTCACACGCAATATGATATTTTTAATCGTTAAAGAGCTGGCAAAAGCAGCCGGCATTCAGAAAAATATCAGTCCGCACACTTTTCGCCATTCATTTGCTACCCACTTGGTAGATGGTGGAGCCGATTTACGTGCCGTGCAAGAAATGCTGGGGCATGAATCCATAACTACTACTGAAATTTATACACATTTATCAAAAGAATATTTAAAGCAAACAATCATTGATTATCATCCACATTCAAAAATAAAATAAAAAATGTGTGTTAAATATTATATTATGAAAATTTTGCAACTTACAATTTTCTGCTACTTTTGCAAAAATACTAACAAAAATACAAAAACATGAACAAAAACCTAGATTTAAGCAAATACGGAATTAAAGACGTAAAGGAAATTTTATACAATCCATCGTATGAGGAATTGTTTAAATTAGAAACAGATCCAAAATTAGAAGGTTATGAGAAAGGTCAACTAACTGAACTAGATGCAGTTAATGTAATGACTGGTATTTTTACCGGTCGTTCGCCCAAAGATAAATACATCGTTGAAGATGATATCACCCGTGATACTATTTGGTGGACTAGTCCTGAATCGCCAAATGACAATAAGCCTTTATCTCCGGAGGTATGGAAAGATTTAAAACAAACAGTTGCTGAGCAATTATCCGGAAAGAAACTTTTTGTTATGGATACTTTTTCAGGAGCCAATAAAGATACAAGAATGAAAGTCCGTTTCATCATGGAAGTGGCATGGCAGGCACATTTTGTAAAAAATATGTTTATCCGACCAACTGACGAAGAACTGGAAAATTATGGAGAACCGGATTTTGTAGTAATGAACGGTTCAAAAACCGTTAATAATAAATGGAAAGAGCACGGAATGAACTCAGAAGTGTTCACAGTGTTTAATCTGACTGAAAAAATGCAGGTAATTGGCGGGACATGGTACGGTGGTGAAATGAAAAAAGGTATGTTTGCCATGATGAACTACTACCTGCCTTTGAAAGGAATGGCATCAATGCACTGCTCTGCAAACCAAGGCAAAGATGGTGATGTTGCTATTTTCTTCGGATTATCGGGTACCGGAAAAACCACACTTTCAACCGACCCCAAACGTGCCTTAATTGGTGATGACGAACACGGCTGGGACGATAATGGAATTTTCAACTTTGAAGGCGGTTGCTACGCAAAAGTAATTAATTTGGATAAAGAGAGTGAGCCGGATATCTACAAAGCCATCAAGCGCGATGCATTATTAGAAAATGTTACTGTTGATGAAAATGGTAAAATTAATTTTAAAGACGGTTCGGTAACACAAAATACCCGTGTATCCTACCCGATTTATCATATTGAAAACATTGTACGACCAGTTTCAAAAGGCGGACACGCCACAAAAGTTATTTTCTTAACAGCTGATGCTTTTGGTGTATTGCCTCCGGTTTCAAAACTTACGCCTGAGCAAACCAAATATCATTTCCTTTCAGGATTTACAGCTAAACTGGCTGGTACTGAGCGTGGTGTAACTGAGCCACAACCTACATTCTCTGCTTGTTTTGGCGAGGCATTTTTATCATTGCATCCAACCAAATATGGTGAGGAATTGGTGAAAAAAATGGAAAAGCACGGTGCTAAAGCCTATTTGGTAAATACCGGATGGAACGGAACCGGTAAACGTATTTCAATTAAAGATACACGCGCCATTATCGACCGCATTTTGGACGGCTCTATTGAAAAAGCCGAAACCAAAATGATACCGATTTTCAATTTGGAAGTTCCTACGGCTCTGGAAAATGTTGATTCAGGAATTTTAGACCCGAAAGACACCTATTCAGACCCGGCAGAATGGGAGCGCAAAGCTCGCGATTTGGCAGCACGATTTATCAAAAACTTTAAAAAATATACCGATAACGAAGAAGGTAAATCACTGGTTGCCGCCGGACCGCAACTAGATTAAATAATTTCAGACTTTTATCAGGGCGGCTACAGGCTTTACGCTTATAGTCCCCTGCATAAAAAACAACAAAAGACAAAGCCGCAAAGGAGCTTCCGTTGGTCGCTCTTTGCGGCTTGCTTTTGTAGTGTTTTTCATGCAGGGCAGCTACCGCTCCAATCCCTGCCGCATTGATATGGCAACTATTATACAATAATGTTAAAATGCACCTCACTACAAATGCAATTACACTTTTTATCAACGTTTATCTCTATTTTTCAATAACTAAAAAAAATACATCCTAAATACATACAAAACTCCTGTTTTCCGCACTTCATAAAAAAATCTATTAACTCATTGATTTACAAAGGTGATTATTAAAGGATGGGTGTCCCGTACTATATTTGCGAATGTTTTTACCTAAAAAGAAAAATAAATCCGGTAGTGTTTCTGATATAATGAATTATTATATGGTCAAATACTAATCGTAGTAAAAATAGCACCAAAGGTGCGTAATAAAATCATTAACCTAATAAACATAGTATTATGCCGCAGTCATTAGT
>JALWNR010000460.1 GCA_027083715.1 Bacteroidales bacterium | reverse complement strand
CTTATGAGGAATAAATCACAATTGCTTCATTTTCGGGGAAATCATGTTCAAAAAATTCCATAAATCTATTTTAGTGAAAGTGCAAAGTTAACATTTTTACATCTTTCCTTAAAATTAGACTTTTAATGATTTTTTAAAAAATCAAATTTTTCCGCCGGTTCTCTTTCTTTTTTTTTGCAAAACAAATTATATTTGTATGAAGCAATACAGTAGATACAAACGATACACTTTAATAGTAGAGAGAATTTACACACTTTTTTGGGATATTATCTAACCAAGCGACAAACAAGCACCTTTTAACACAATCACACAAAAGCACAAAAAACAGCTACATTTTAACAGATAAAAATGTTTTTTTCAACAATTTTATTAGTTCATGTTAATAATCTGCTGAAAATTTAGCTGCTTTTATTTATAAAATTCATACTTTTGCCCATTCATCTAAACCCTGAACTATGGGAAGTTTTAAACATAAATACGGAGCAACTTTTCCCGTATCGGCAAGTTTGTATCGTAAAATACAAAAGGTGATTAAATCGGTCAGAGAGCACCCTGATGGCGATGCACAACGCATGGCAGTTGTGGAAATTGTGAATGATTTAACCGCCGAAGGATTGGAATATTTTTTTCAGTATTCGCTTAAAATTATCGGAATGAACATGATTGCGCGCAAAGCAATTAAAACAGGTATCGGTGCCTCAAAAAGTACCGTAAAAATACTGAGTAAAAAATTTATTAAAACTCTAAACGACAAACAATTACTGGCAACTGTTGATTTCATCGACGGGTTTGTAAGTGATTAGAAGAAATGACTTAAAGGGTGAATGGTTTAATAGTTGAAGGTTTAGAGCTTGAGTTAATAACTAATGACCAATTCCCAGTTACTAATTACAAATGACTAATATAATTGTAAATGAAAGTACTGAAATTTGGAGGCACCTCAATAGGTTCTGCCGCGAAAATTAAAAACCTGGCAAAAATTATTGATAACGGAGAAGAAAAAATTGTGGTTTTATCGGCAATGTCAGGCACCACAGATAAATTAGAAGAAATAGCTTCGCTATTTCTTAACGGGAAAAAAGAAGAAGCTGTAGTTCAGATTGAATTATTGAAAAAAAAATATTTTCAAGTGGTCGAAGAGCTTTTCTCCGAAAACGAATACTTAATTAAAGGTAAAGAATTAATAAAACAACATTTTGACTATCTTTTATCTTTTACAAAAGATGTTTTTACAAGATATGAAGAAAGTGCAGTACTTGCGCAAGGAGAACTTCTTTCAACAATATTATTACAGTTTTATTTAGAAGAACAAAAAATAAGTTCTGTAATTATTCCTGCACTGAATTTTATGCGTATTGATAAAAGTTTAGAGCCTGATGAATATTACATTCGCGAAAACATAAAACGTGAGTTAGCTCAATATCCTGACATAAAACTATTTATAACTCAGGGGTACATCTGCCGTAATGCCTTTGGCGAAATAGACAACCTCAAACGCGGAGGAAGCGATTATTCAGCTTCGCTGATTGGTGCAGAAATTGGTGCAGATGAAATTCAAATCTGGACAGATATTGATGGTTTTCACAACAACGACCCACGCTATGTGGAAAAAACCTTTCCGATACACGAACTTTCATTTGACGAAGCTGCCGAATTGGCTTATTTTGGTGCAAAAATACTGCATCCTTCGAGCGTATTGCCTGCAAAAGTCAAAAACATTCCGGTAAGGCTAAAAAACACCATGCAGCCCGATGCCCCCGGCACTTTAATCACCGAAAATGAAATAGAAGGAGAAATTAAAGCCGTTGCGGCAAAGGACGGCATCACCGCAGTAAAAATCAAATCAGGACGAATGCTTTTGGCTTATGGTTTTTTGCGTAAAGTGTTTGAGGTGTTTGAACGATACAAAACCCCGATTGACATGATTACCACTTCCGAAATAGCCGTTTCGGTAACCATTGACAACCCCAAATATTTACCCGAAATAAAAAAAGAATTGGAAAGCTATGCTTCGGTAGAGATTGACGACAATCAAACCATTATCTGCGTGGTGGGTAACCTGATTGCCGAAGGCAAAGGCATTGCTCTGAAAGTTATACAGGCATTGGAAGACATTCCTTTACGGATGATTTCATACGGGGGCAGCAAGCACAATATTTCCGTACTGATTAATGCCGAAGATAAAGTACGGGCTTTAAACGAATTAAATAACAAACTTTTTAAATTTGATGAATAATGTTCAGCGATAAAGAAATTAAAAAGTTCAAAGAGCTGGAAACCCCGTTCTTTTACTATAATATCGACCAATTAAAAAACACACTTGAAAAAATAAAAAAAGCATCGAATAAATTTGGTTTTTTGGTACATTATGCGATGAAAGCTAATGCGAATGATAAAATCTTGCAAATAATCAAAGATTATGGTTTTGGAGCTGATTGTGTAAGTGGTAACGAAGTTAAAAAAGCTGTAGAAATTGGTTTTTCGCCTAAAAAAATTGTTTTTGCCGGTGTGGGTAAATCCGATAAAGAAATAAACCTTTCACTTGATGCAGATATTTTTGCATTTAACTGCGAATCCTTACAGGAAATTGAAGTAATTAATGAACTGGCTGAAAAAAAAGGTAAAATTGCAGATATTGCCGTGCGCATCAACCCAAATGTAAATGCACACACACATCATTACATTACCACGGGATTAAACGAAAACAAATTCGGCATCAACTTATGGCAACTTGATAACCTTTTTAACTTATTAAAAAAAACTGAGCACATACGGCTTATCGGTATTCATTTTCACATAGGGTCACAAATTACCGATTTGAATGTTTTTAAAAACTTATGCTTGCGTGTAAATGAAATTCAGGAAATTTTTATCAATAATCAAATCTTGGTTGAACATATTAATGTTGGAGGCGGCTTGGGTGTCGATTATGAACACCCTGATAATGATAATTTTATTGATTTTGAAGCATTTTTTGGTTTATTTCATCGTTTTTTGGATTTAAAACACGGGCAAGAACTCCACTTTGAACTTGGACGCTCAATGGTAGCAAATGCCGGAAGCCTAATTTCAAGGGTTTTATATATAAAAAAAGCGGTAAAAACTATTTTCGCCATTTTAGATGCAGGAATGACAGAACTGATTCGTCCCGCTCTTTATCAAGCTTATCATAAGATAGAAAATTTATCATCAACTAAAGCTATTGAATTTTACGATGTTGTAGGTCCAATTTGCGAATCATCAGATACTTTTGCAAAAACAGTACAATTGCCCGAAACCAAACGCGGAGATTTGATTGCTATAAGAACAACGGGTGCTTATGGCGAAGTTATGACATCACAATATAATTTAAGAGATATTGCACCGGCTGTGTATTCTGATGAAATTTAGAAAAAAAAGGGTGAACGAATAAAACTGTTGTGGCTTAGTCCTGGAAAGACGATATATTTTAGTCCCGTATGAAGCGAAGCGAAATGCGGGGTTTGGTAACCGTTAAAGTATTAGCGATGCAAAAAACACCCATGATTTACACCATGGGCTAAAATTATGT
>JALWNR010000459.1 GCA_027083715.1 Bacteroidales bacterium | reverse complement strand
TAAAAAAGAAACAATTTTAAACATACATTAATTATGAATAGCGAAATAATAGATGCTTATTTAGCGCACGAAAAAGAAAGAAATGCAAAAGGCATTCCTGCATTGGCACTAAACTCAGTACAAGCAGCAGAAGTTTGCAGATTATTAGAAAACCCTGAAAGTGGGAAAGAAGATTTTTTAATGCATCTTTTCACACAAAGAATATCTCCGGGAGTAGATCCTGCAGCAGAAATTAAAGCTGATTTTTTGGGAGCAATTCTTAAAGGAACAAAAAGCAGCCCGTTGATTGATAAGGAAAAAGCCATTGAGATATTATCGACCATGATGGGAGGCTACAATGTAAAGTATCTTATTGAGGCTTTAAAGGATACTGAATTAGCCGATAAAGCAGTCAAAGCATTATCAGGGATTACATTGGTTTACGATGCTTTTGATGAAATACTTGAACTTTCAAAAAGTAATGCGGCAGCAAAACAGGTAATTGAATCGTGGGCAAATGCGGAATGGTTTACTTCAAAACCGGAGCTTCCGAAGGAAATAACCGTAAAAGTATATAAAGTAGATGGCGAAATCAATACCGATGATTTTTCACCGGCTTCTGATGCGTCCACTCGCTCGGATATTCCTTTGCACTCGCTGTCAATGGGTGCAAGCAGTTTTCCTGATGGTATTAAAACCATTGCCGAATGGCGTAAGCAAGGACACAAAGTTGCATTTGTAGGCGATGTTGTAGGTACGGGTTCTTCTCGTAAGTCAGCCACTAATTCTGTTTTATGGCATATTGGCGAAGAAATTCCTTACGTTCCGAACAAAAAGCGTGAAGGGGTAATTTTGGGTGGTGTAATTGCGCCTATTTTTTTCAATACGGTTGAAGACTCAGGAGGTTTGCCTATTAGCTGCGATGTTACTAAAATAAAAAGAGGTGATGTAATTACCATTAATACTGAAAAAGGAGAAATTACTAATCAGGATGGTGAAATAATATCAACTTTTGAATTAAAACCGGATACATTGGCTGATGAATACCGTGCAGGCGGGCGTATTCCTTTAATTATTGGTCGCTCATTGACTGATAAAGCGCGTAAGGCACTTGGTTTGCCTGAATCGGATATTTTTATTAAGCCGGAGCAGGTTAAACCTAAAGAGGGTCAGGGATATACATTAGCTCAAAAAATGGTAGGTAAAGCATGTGGTAAAGCAGGCGTATTGCCCGGAGAATCTGTTGAGCCGTTGATGACAACCGTTGGCTCGCAAGATACCACAGGGCCTATGACAGCTGATGAATTAACAGAGCTTGCCTGCCTGAAGTTTCAAACTCCGCTATTTATGCAGTCATTTTGCCACACAGCAGCTTATCCGAAAGAGGCTGATATTAAAACACATAAAAAACTACCACAATTCATCATTGAGCGTAAAGGGGTTTCATTGATGCCCGGTGATGGTGTGATACATACCTGGCTAAACAGAATGTTAGTGCCCGATACTGTAGGTACCGGTGGTGATTCGCATACACGTTTCCCTATGGGAATATCTTTTCCCGCAGGTTCCGGGCTGGTTGCTTTTGCAGGAGCATTAGGTTTTATGCCTTTGGATATGCCTGAGTCAGTATTGGTAAAATTCAGCGGAAAACTAAAACCCGGTATCACTTTACGTGATGTGGTAAATGCCATTCCGTATTTTGCCATTCAAAAAGGAATGCTTACCGTTCCGAAAAAGAATAAAATCAATGTATTTAACGGACGTATTCTGGAAATGGAAGGAATGCCGGATATTACCGTAGAGCAGGCATTTGAATTGACTGATGCGGCTGCCGAAAGAAGTGCTGCTGCAGCTACAATTAAATTGTCGGAAGATACTGTAGCAACTTACATACGTTCAAACGTTGCCTTGTTAAAGAAAATGATTAAGGACGGATATAAAGATGCCGAAACCATCCAAAAGCGTATTGATGCACTGGAAGAATGGTTGGCAAATCCGAAATTAATGGAACGTGATGAAAATGCAGAATATGCGGCTGTTCTGGAAGTAAATTTATCGGAAATTACCGAGCCTATTGTTGCCTGCCCGAATGACCCTGATGATGTAAAATTATTATCCGAAGTTTCGGGCACAAAAGTAGATGATGTATTTATCGGTTCATGTATGACCAATATCGGGCATTTCAGAGCTGCAGGTAAAATATGGGATGCTTTTGAGCGTAATCCTGAAATGCGTACTTATGTGGTTCCACCTACAAAAATGGATGAGCAACAGTTAAAAGAGGAAGCAAAATTTGCAACATTCAGTAAAATAGGAGCACGTATTGAGGTGCCGGGATGTTCTTTGTGTATGGGTAATCAGTTAAGAGTACCTGATAATGCAACCGTTTTCTCTACTTCAACACGAAACTTTGATAATCGTATGGGACGTGGGGCACAAGTATTCCTGGGATCGGCAGAATTGGCTGCAATGGTTTCCGTTAAGCGCGAAATTCCGACACCCGATGAGTATTTTGAAATTTATAATAAATACATCAAACCCGAAGAAAGTGATATTTATAAGTACTTGCAGTTTGATGAATTGGAAGCATATCAGTAAATGAGCAAGTATGTTTTTGCTGAATGATTAATAAATTAAAGGGGAAACCGTATGGGAGTACCCTTTATTTTTATCAGTCGCAGAGTAGCAATAATAGATGCTAATAAAAAACTATTTTAATTCGCCTGTTTTGTTTTTAATGTTTTGATAATCAATTAAATCGCACTTTAATTTACCGATGGGCAATTTAACACGGATTTTTACAGGTATATAGTTTTCATCGGCAGTTACCCAAATTTGCATTTGATCTTCTTTTGTAAAAGTGCCTTTTAAACTTGTTGCAGGAACAAAACGATGACATTTTATTTTCCCAAATTTAGTTTTAATGGTTTCTGTGTTTTTAAATTTTACATCTAAATCATAAATTTTGTCATCGAAAAAAGCTTTCATCGGAATGATTTGATTTTTTTTCAAATCATTGCTAAACAAATGTCTGCGGGCAAAATAAAAAGCAGAAAGTACATCCAGTATTCCGTCAGGCACATCATGCCTGCCCGATGTTATAGTTTGCACATAATTACTGTCCTGAAAAAACCAATATTCATCGTAAAAGGTATAATTATGCTCCCTGATATTCCTGATAGCTTTTACGGGTAAACCCGAATGAATTTCTACGAAACTTTCGTACACATCCCGTATGGTAACCATTGCACCAACCACTCCTACAGTTTCGGCAACAGCTTTTATATGATATAAATAAGTATCGCCGTTGGGGACAATTCCAATAGTAAGCGAAGCTTCACCTCCTTTAATAATACCGTACTGAACTTTGTATTTTAAAACTTCTCCGGCATTAAAAGCAGTATTTACATAAGGAATTTTATTCTTTTTTTGTGCAAAAAGACCGAAAGTAATTAAAGAGAAAAAAAATAGACATAAAATATAAAACTTTACGCTTTTCTCTTTTTTACAGAGCCGTAGGTAAGCGATATGTTACGGAAGCCAATACTATTGAAATGCCTCCGTATAAGTT
>JALWNR010000458.1 GCA_027083715.1 Bacteroidales bacterium | reverse complement strand
TTGTTAATTATTATAATATTATAATAATTAAGCACTAACTATCAACAAGTTAAAAACAAGTATCATTTCTAAAATTCTAACAAAAATATCATGTCAATAAACGGTCAAGATTTAATAGCTATTATATTGGTCATTATCGTAGGTGCTTTGGTAATAAAGATGCTTACCAAATTAGTATTTAGAGTAGCAGGTATAGCAATTATAGCTGTGATTGGCTTAGGGTACCTTTACTTTTATACAGATTATTTTGAAGATCACCAAGACAATAAGGTTGTAAAAGCTGTTGAAAATCAAATAGAAAAACACATACAATTGGTTTCTTTAATTGATTTTGAAAAAAATTACTGCAAAGGCAATGAACGATCAAAATCTGACCTAATTAAATGTGAATGTATTGTAGAACCACTTTTAAAAGACTTACGCTCAAAATATTCAGACAAAGAACTAAAAGCATTGATGCAAAACAAAGATGCTTATTTAAAAGAACTTTTAGCTGCATTAAAACGAAATCAAGCAATTATTCTAAAAAAATTAAAACAAAGACAAGCCACTGAATTTTGGAATCAAATGGTCAGAGATTTAAAAAAAGGAAAATTCCTTACTAATTAAGAGAAATATAATTGGGTAATTCTCAATTAACCAACCACTAACAATAAATTAAATAACTAATTCACAAATATTTACAATTATGTACAGATTATTAAGTTTCACATTAAGCATATTACTATTTTCCGTAATTTCGCAAGCACAAATTGAAATACCAAAGGTATATTCAAACTTAAACATTAACGACAAAGGAGAATTGGTTTTGCATATCAACAATAAAGATATCATCGCAGAACAAGCAAAAATAAAATACCAGCTAGCTGATTTTGAAAATGCTTGGAAAGCAAATTCAACAGGCTTGGTATTTGAATCGCCAAACAAAAATTTAACCGGCGAAATGTATTTTGGATTGATTCCTTTTGGAGATTCAAAATATCCTCAACCCGTATTTTTTAAAAGAACCAAACAATTAGTAAAAGGTAAAACCGAAATTAAAATTGCTGAATTGTTTAAAGGTAAATACGATATGGTTGGCTGGGAAAAATCAGGAAAAGGAGTTCTGGGTTATCGCATCTTAAGTTCAAAAGGGAAAATTATATACGATGGAATTATTGGGTTTAAATACAGCAGCAATGGTTTTGAAGTAGATATAACGCTCATTGAAGGACCAATGGTAAACCTGATTAAAAGTGATGGAACAGTTATTTCATTTAAAACCAATAAAAAAGCAATTTGTTCTGTAATCGTTAACGGTAAAGAATTTAAAGACAGAGAGGCCACAAAAAAACACGAAATTCAAATTACCGGCTTACAAGCCAATAAAGAATATAAATACACTGTAAAATATGGTGATAACAAACAAGAGTACTCGTTTACAACTGCGCCTGTGTCAGGAAGTCGAAAACCATTCACTTTTGCCTATGCCAGTGATTCCAGAGGAGGAAATGGTGGTGGAGAACGAAATATTTACGGACACAACGGCTACATTGTAAAAAAAATAATGGCACTTGCATCTGTCAAAAACAGCCGCTTTGTTCAATTCACCGGCGATTTGGTAGATGGATATACCTTAAGCACTCAAGAAATGGATTTGGAATATGCCAATTTTAAAACTACAGTTAGCCCTTTTGCCCACTATATACCACTAATTGCAGGAATGGGAAATCACGAAGTGATTATGCACACTTTTAAAGCAGATGGAATTTGGGCATCTATTGAAAAATTTCCTTTTAACACAGAATCTGCAGAGAGTGCCTTTGCTGCAAACTTTGTAAACCCCAAAAATGGTCCCGAAAGTGAAGACGGTAGCAAATATGACCCTGATAACAAAACAAAAGATTTTCCTTCTTACAATGAAACCGTGTACTATTACACTTACGATAATGTGGCAATGATTGTATTAAATTCAAACTATTTTTACGCACCAAGCACCAAGTTTGTAAATACTACAAGTGGAAACATACACGGCTACATCATGGATAACCAACTAAAATGGTTCAAACAAATACTTGATAAATTGGAAAAAAACAATAATATAGATCATATTTTTGTAACGATACACACACCTGCATTCCCAAATGGTGGACATGTTAGTAGCGATATGTACTACGATGGAGATAATTCAAAGCGTCCATACATTGCGGGTAAACCTGTTGACAAAGGTATTATCGAACGCCGCGATGAGTTTCTGAACATTATGATTAACCAAAGTAAAAAAACAGTAGCCCTACTTGTAGGTGATGAACACAATTATAATAAGCTAAAACTCACACCGGAAACATCTATTTACCCAGAAAATTACAAAGGAAAAAAATTGAAAATAAAGCGTACATTTTGGCAAATCAATAATGGTGCAGCCGGAGCACCTTATTATGCACAAGAACAAACTCCTTGGACAAAAGATGTAAGCGGTTTTACCACACAAAATGCAGTTTGTCTGTTTTATATTGATGGAAAATCCGTTAAAATGAAAGTATTAAATCCTGATACACTGGAAGAAGTAGATGAAGCTATTTTGAGATAATTATAATATGGATAAAAGATTAAAAGCCTTTGAGCGCTTACTTAATATTATGGATGATTTGCGCGAAAAGTGTCCTTGGGACAGTATTCAAACATTAGACAGTTTACGAACTCTTACAATAGAAGAAGTTTATGAACTGTCTGATGCCATACTTCGCAAAAACACGCAAGAAATAAAAAAAGAACTTGGCGATTTAATGCTACATTTGGTTTTTTATGCAAAAATTGGCTCTGAAACCAATGATTTCGATATATCAGATGTACTTAATGCCATATCCGACAAATTAATTTATCGCCATCCGCACATTTACGGAAATGTTGAGGCTGAAAATGCCCAAGAAGTTTCAGAAAATTGGGAAGAATTAAAACTCAAAGAAAAAGGAGGAAACGGATGCGTTCTTTGTGGAATACCTCAAAGTTTACCTGCAATGATAAAAGCAAACCGCATACAAGATAAAGCACGAGGAGTAGGTTTTGACTGGGAAGAAAAAGAGCAAGTCTGGGACAAACTTGATGAGGAACTTGAAGAACTTAAAGAAGAAGTGCGTGTTTCTGATTATGACAAAACAGAAGCTGAGTTTGGCGATTTGCTTTTTTCTGTAATCAATGCGGCAAGGCTATACGGAGTAAATCCTGAAACAGCTTTGGAAAGGACAAACCGCAAATTTATAACCCGTTTCAATTATTTAGAAAGTCAAACTTTAAAAAAAGGTAAATCATTAAAAAAAATGAGTCTTGAAGAAATGGAAAAAATATGGCAAGACGCTAAAAAGCTTGAATAATATCTGTTTTTAATCTATGGTGCAGATATTATCTTAAATATTATTTAAACGAATTTTAAATCTAACAAAAAACCAATGACATCATCGGCAGAAAAAATATTTGAAGATAATATTCTGTTAAAATACAATTTATACAATAGTATTTTTACAACATTACCTTTTGAAAAAATTGAATCGTTTGAATGCTTTTTGATCCAGTCCTCTTTG
>JALWNR010000457.1 GCA_027083715.1 Bacteroidales bacterium | reverse complement strand
AAGAAAATCATGTCAGTATTAGTATATACAGAAAATTGGGACGGTAAATTCAAAAAATCAACTTATGAATTACTTTCCTATGCAAGTGAAATTGCAAAAATGGCAAATACCGAAGTAAGTGCTTTAACTATTGGTGAAGTTGCCGAAGATGAACTGAAAACATTAGCTACCTACGGTGCAAGTAAGGTTTTGGTACTGAAAGATGAAAAGCTAAAAGATTTTATTGCAAAATCATATTCATCGGCAATTAGCCAAATAGCAAAAAAAGAAGATGCTAAAATTGTATTATTCGCAAACAGTATTTCCGGTCGTGCATTAGCAGCACGTACTGCTGTTCAGTTAGATGCAGGTTTTGCTCCCGGAGTAATGCAGTTGCCCTCTAGTTTAGAGCCTTTTGTAGTACGTAAAAAAGCATATTCGGGAAAAGCCTTTGCCGATTATGAATTACTTGCCGATGTAAAAGTATTGAGTTTAACGCAAAACTCTTTTGAAATAATTGAAAATCAAAAAGATATTGTTATTGAAGATGCAAGTGTTGAAATTCATGACGAAGATTTAAGAGCAAAACCAAAAGAGGTAGAAAAAGTAAGCGGTAAACTGTTAATTACCGAAGCTGAAATTCTTGTTTCGGCAGGTAGGGGCTTAAAAGGACCTGAAAACTGGGGAATGATTGAAGAAATGGCAGAAATTTTGGGTGCTGCAACTTGCTGTTCTCGTCCGGTGGCAGATTTGGGTTGGCGACCGCACGAAGAGCACGTAGGACAAACCGGTAAAGTAGTTGCTCCTAATTTGTATTTTGCAATAGGTATTTCAGGTGCTATACAACATTTGGCAGGTGTAAACGGTTCAAAAGTAATGGTAGCAATTAACACCGATCCCGAAGCTCCTTTCTTTGAAGCTGCCGATTATGGCATTATAGGAGATGCTTTTAAAGTAGTACCTGCACTAAACGAAGCATTGAAAAAATTCAAAGCAGGACAATAAAAATTTGAAATTTGGAATTATTTTAGTACTTTTGGTGCGTTTGATAAATAAATTTAGTTGTTGCGTTAATGGAAACTGGGGCATGAAATACAGCCCCTTTTTCTTTTACTTTTTTTACTAATCCAGTATTTATATCCCACAGCCAAACCTACACTTTCAGGGTTTATTAAATTCAGTGAAACTGATAAATTACTCATTTTTGAGAGGTAGTAATTATATTCCAATTCTCCGCTAAACCACACCGGACGAAACTGCCAATCGCCATCACCACTATACACATCATTTGCTTCATAGCCATCAATATCTATCCAGCTCTGTCTGAAATAAAAAGCAGGACCCACACCCAAAGTCATAGAATGCTTGTAGGCATTAAACAAACGAAAACGAACCAGCACTTGAGGAAATCCTGCAAATTTACCCGCTTTATCCATTATTAAAGCAGTATTTATTTTCAAAGAGGTAGTGGGAGAAGCAAAAGCCTCGTAAGCAATAATCAAGCCCGGCTCAAAAGCCAGTTTTCCGTTATTACTAAGCTTTAGCTTAGCCAATTGTGCATTATTATCCGTAAACTGATAGGTGAGACTGCTGAGTTTTATGTTTATATTTGATTGTGCTTCGGTAAAAATAGAACAAAACCCGCAAAAAAAGATAAGGAGTATAAAAAAGCGTTTCATTACAGTTTATTAAGTTTAATTAACTGATAAAACGCTTTTATTTAAAAAATATTTGAAAAAAGCTTATTCTTTTTTTACCAAAACAAGCTTTGCTTTATCTGCTTTTTTTATTTTTTTCCGGATATTATAAAAATCTGCATAATCACTTGCCGGATAAAAACCTTTTTCCGTAATTAGTTTACGCACATAAATTATATCGCGCTCATTCACTGATACTTTCCTATAATACACTCCAAATTTTGTATTATAGTTTTTTTCCGGCGGCAAGGCTTCTACTTTATAACCTTCGGGAATTTGTATATGAATTGAATCAATTACGGTATATCCTCTTTTTATCTCAAAAGGTAATGTACGCTCATCATTTTTTTCAGGAACATTTACTGTTCCCGAAAATAAATTAAGTTTCATAAACATTCGTTTACTACTTATTGACGAGAACTTATTAACATCCATCTCAATAATTTCAGTTATTGATGGAATTCTGTTTTTATTTAAATTGTATTTGACTAATTTGATACTCATTCCGGGCACATTATAAATTTTATTAAGTACTTTTTTCTGATCTTCAAATGAATATTCCTCAATACCATATCTGTCCTCAAAGAATAATCCGTTAAAAACAGTTTTCATATTTATTTTAGCACAGCCTTCCTTATCAACAACTACTGTCGCTGTTCTTACACGTGTATTTATTTCTTTTCCGTATCGTTCTGTTTTTGCCAAACCTCCTCCTTCTTCTCCTACCACCAGCACATGCCGGTCATCTGTAAAAGAGCCTAAAAAGCCAAAAGGTTGTTTCTGGCTGGTACATTCCAGCCAAACAGTATCATTTTCCTGTGGAATACAAAGTATAACATGATTGAATTGGTTGCTTGGAAAATCAGTTATTATATCAGGAGCATTCTCCCCGGCAGAAACTAATACGTAGTTTGATTTTACTCCTACTTTCTCAAGTAATGTGTACATATAATTTGTCAATGCTTTACAATCGCCGTAACCATTTTTATCAACATACTCGGCAGGAAAAGTTTGAAAACCACCAATTCCTAATTGCACTGAAACATATCGGGTTTTATTTTGCATGTATTCGTACAATATTTTTGCTTTTTCGATATCGGTTTGTGCATCTTTTACCAGACTTTTTATTTGCTCATAAGTTTCCACAGGAATAATATCACGCCCTTTATTTAACTCATAATTCCATTTAGCAAAATCATTCCAGCTCTTGAAAGATCCCTCGTATTCATCCATTTTAAAACTTATTGGAGCTAATATGAGTATCGGAAGAAAATATTGTGAAGGAGGTAATAACTCTTGAGGTTTTTTTGCAACAAGCATAGTTTCTTCCCAACTATAAAGTTTTCCTCCTTTTACATCCGACACTTTTACTTTATTTTTTAGATTGTATTCTTTGTATTGAAACTCCATCCCTTCAGGAATTATAAAATCTAATTTTGAAGACAATACACTGATATTAAAATGTGATTGAAAACTCCATGAGGGATAATTCAATAAGCCTTTTCTTGTTCTTTCGTATTCATAAACAATAATAAAAGGGTATTGGTTATAATTAAAATGAAGTATTTTTTGTCGATCATCTTCGTAAAGGCTATAACCTGAAATTGCACTTACATCTTCAATATCTCCATTTTTCAATTTTTTAACACGGTTTCCTGCTGCATCATAAATTTCGGCAGAAAAACTATTTAGTTTTAAGTTCTTATTGTAACCAATAGCAATATGCTCATATCTGTTTGCATATTTATTGTTTACAACAACAGCAAATTTTATGTGTTCCGTAGCTTCCCCCTCATTAATTACCTTAAACTCCTGATAATCTTCAAGAATAATATAATCAGCATTTTTTTTCAAGCTATCAGGAATTAAATTATAATTATAT
>JALWNR010000456.1 GCA_027083715.1 Bacteroidales bacterium | reverse complement strand
TCTATATATAGAAAAATATTTGATTCGGAGGAGAGACTGTTTGAAAATGCTACAAAGTTTTTATTTTTACTGGATAATAAAGCTAATTTATACTTTTGATAATAATTTTTTAAATCCTTTACAGATTTTGCCGTAATCAGAAAATCTCCCAGTATAATATAATATTGTGCATTAACATCAGCAAAAGCTTTACCAAACAAAAGAGGTAACAGCTCGGGAGCAGGAAAAATATTGGCAGTAATTTTTTCTTTCGCGTCTAATGTTACCGGAGCCATTGCTTCAAAAGATATTGATGTATCTTTTTGTATTCGGATTTTTGAAAGCTCTTCAAGTGTTTGGCTTAATTGTTCAGTATCGTTAATTTGTAAAATACCCAAAGCAACGGGAGGTTTTGTTAGTATTTTGTCGGGGAGATAAGCTACGCAAACAGTCCCTTCAATATACTCATAAAAATCTTCTGAAAAATTATAGTTAAATCTAGCTTTTAATTTGTCCAACTTAAGTTTTTTTCGCTGATATTGCCTGTTTCCTTTTAAATACTGTACATACTTTTGTCGAAAAGATGAAATATCAGATAAGTTAATTGCTATAAAGCCAGCAGTGTTTTCAGGTAAAATGTCCAGAAAATCATTTTCTATATTATCCTGATTTTTAAATACATTTAAATAGTTATTTAAAGAATCATTTGATTGTGTAAAACCACTCATCAAAAGGGCATCATTTTTTAGTTTAATATCTAAAACAGACCATGATGCAAAATGTGCAGCAAAATCATGAAATTTGGTATTTGCCGGATTAATCAGTTTGTTTAAACTGCCCTGAAAGTATTTATAATTGATAAATAAATTTCCATCAACATTTTTTCCGGCAATTTGTACCACTTTTTTGTATCCTTCATCATCAAGAAGAAATTCTGTTGAATTTAACATGCGTACAGATTCTTCAAAAAGAATTTTTGAAAAACTGAAAATAAAAAGACCGTCAATAAATGTATAATTGAAACTTAAGTCTTTATCATTTTCATCAAAGTAAAACATATTATACACATAATAACCTTCATAGCTTCGTTGCATTATTTTTGCACGTTCGTTACCATCTGTGCCCATAGTAAATTGGGCAATAAAATTACGAAGAACATCTTCATCATTACTTGAACTCAGTGGTAAAACATATAGAAATTGCATTTTATCTTTACCCATTAAATGGCCAGAGCAAATGGTTCTCCCTGAGGTAAACGCTTTTTTTACATCTCGGTTTTGTTCAAATAATGTATCCAGAAACTCTAATTGTTTAAAAAAACTTTCCCACTCTTTAATTGTTGAAAATTCTTGTGTGAATTTGTTGGATTTGTTCAGTTTATTTATCAATTCAGGAAAATTATTACTTTCAAAAATAAGGGCAGCATCCAAAGGAATAGCTTTTATTCCGTTAGGTACTTCTTTTTCTTGATTATTGATAAATTGTAAACCTATTGCAATAGCAAGCAACACGCCAACAGTAATAAATATACTAGTTTTACTTTTTAACATACTCCGGATATTTTGTAGGGAAACAATATGAAAACAAAATCCAAAATTATAAAATATTTTACAGCTATATGAATATGAATATGTATTTCAGATAATTATTTGAAAAAATAAGTCATAATTCTTGAAAAAAAGCTATTTTTGACAATTAAATTATAATTCTTAAAAAAATGATAACAAAAAAAATCTTAGTAACACTTATTTTATTTGCATCGATTATTTTTACGAATGCACAAAGCAGTCATAACGCAGATGCTACTGCTGTTAATCAACAGCTTATTTTGGAAGATGAAGTCCCGCAAAATTGGTTTCATCTTGATCCTTTTGCTGACCACTTTAAGGGAGTGAGTGATCAAAAAGCATACAAAGAACTTTTAAAAGGTAAAAAGTCTAAAACAGTAATTGTTGCCATTATTGATTCAGGTATTGATATTGAACATGAAGATTTAAAGGACAATATCTGGATAAATTCGGATGAAATTGCCGGTAACGGAATTGATGACGATAAAAACGGATATGTGGACGATGTGTACGGCTGGAACTTTATAGGTGGAGCCGATGGTAAAATGGTAAATCAGGAAAATTTAGAGCTGACCCGACTGTATGTTAAATACAAAAAATTATACGAAGGGAAAAGTGCCTCGGATTTTAAAGGTAAAAAACTGCAAGAGTTTAATCAGTATCTTGAATATAAAAAGGCTTTTGAAACAAAAGTAAAGGAAGCACAGCAAACATTACAAAATATTGAAGGTTTTGCGAAAATGTTAAAACTTGCCGATTCTACAATGAAAGCAGAATTAGGTAAAGACGATTATACTATTGAAGATTTACAGAATTTTCAAACTGATAAACAAAATGTAAATCAGGCAAAAGGAATGCTGATCTATGCCAAAACTAATGGTATATCACCGGAAGATATGCAAGATGGTGTAGATTATTATAAAGAACAATTGGAATATAATTTAAATCCGGATTTTGACGCTCGTCATATTGTTGGAGATGATTACGACAATAAAAAGCAAAGAGATTATGGAAACAATAAGGTAGAAGGACCGGATGCTATGCACGGAACTCATGTTGCCGGAATCATTGGTGCCATTCGTAATAATAATCTTGGAATGAATGGTATTGCAGCAGATGTTAAAATAATGGTAATTCGTTGTGTGCCAAATGGCGATGAAAGAGATAAAGATGTAGCCAACTCAATTTATTATGCGGTAAATAATGGAGCCCAAATAATTAATATGAGTTTTGGAAAAGCCTATTCTCCTTATAAAAAATATGTGGATAAAGCTGTTAAATATGCCGAGAAAAAAGGTGTTTTATTAGTTCATGCAGCAGGAAACGACGGAGAAAATAACGATGAAACGCCTAATTTTCCGAATGCCCGATATTTAAATGGTAAAGTGGCTAAAAATTGGATTGAAGTAGGTGCTTCATCTTGGCAAAACGAAGGCAATTTTGTAGCTCCTTTTTCAAATTACGGAAAAAACTCAGTAGATGTTTTCGCCCCCGGAATGAAAATTTATTCAACAGTACCTGATAATAAATATAAAAACTTACAAGGTACAAGTATGGCATCACCTGTAGTGGCGGGTGTTGCAGCTCTTGTTCTTTCTTATTATCCTGACTTAACAGCAGTTCAATTAAAAGAGATTCTGTTAAAATCAGTTGAAAATTATGGAGATGCAAAAGTAACTTTACCCGGAACAAAGGATAAAACAACAGAGTTTAAAACTCTTTCAAAAACAGGAGGCATTATTAATGCATATAAAGCATTAAAATTAGCAGAAGAAATGTCGAAGAAATAATATTTAGTAAATTTCTCCTTTTAAAAAGCAATCCGCCAATCGGCGGATTGCTTTTTTTTAGTTCATTCAATTAATACTTGTGCCAAAATATTTAAAACACAAATATATCTAAAAAAATATTACAAAAAAATAATTGAAAAATGAGATTATTAAAAAAAAAAAAAAGGGGTTTGATATGCCAAGCTTAGAGTGGTTTCAAAATGAACTAAATGGAGAGATTATGAAACTTCTATGT
>JALWNR010000455.1 GCA_027083715.1 Bacteroidales bacterium | reverse complement strand
TGATAAACTGTATCTGTTCTGATAAAATGGTGTAAAAATGTAGGGTCGCCGGTTCCCCAAATTATTAAACTGTCTTTTCCGGTAAATTTATAACGTATTCCGGGTAATGAATCGCCCAGTACAGAAAGTCCTGTGAAAAATGTAAATAATTTAGTATTTGATGCGGGTGTAAAATAGCGGTCGGCATTATATTCAATTAAATATTTGCCGGTTTGAGGATTCAATACCACAAAACCATTAAAATTATGATTAAATTCAGGAGTTTTACGAATTTTTCGTTCAAAAGATTGTGTACTTTTTAAATATGCCGTTGGAGAACAGGAATAAAGTATTAAAATAAACAAAACGAAAATAAAGTATTTCATAAAAAAATTAGGGATGAAACAGTGAGTTAAATATCTGTAAATTATACTAAACCGCTTAAATACTTTGTAAGAGTATATGCCGATAGACTTTTAGTTTTGTATTAAGAGCTTGTGTAATGCCGATGCTACATGAAAATAGTACAATTTATTGTACTATATTGAATGTTCAATCGGTACGAAGTAATACAATTACTAAAAGCGTATCGGTATAAAAAATAAATCTTTCAAAAAGCAGATGTTCATTTTGCCATTAAAAATATTTAACTCACCAAGGTTATTATTCTGCTTTATAATCAAACTTTACTAAATCTACAAACTGTAAAATTCGATTGTAAATTTCTTGTTTGTCTAAATTTTGTAAACGCTCAGTACCAAATTTTTCAACGCAAAAAGATGCCATTGCTGAACCAAAAATGATTGCATTTTTCATATTTTCAAAATTAACAGCACCTTGCGCTGCCAAATATCCGGCAAAACCACCTGCAAAAGTATCACCTGCTCCTGTTGGATCAAAAACTTCTTCCAGAGGTAAGGCGGGTGCAAAAAATACTTTATCGTCGTTAAAAAGTAAGGCTCCGTGTTCTCCTTTCTTTATAATTACATATCTTGGACCCATTGATTGAATTTTTCGAGCAGCTTTTTTTAATGAATATTCTCCCGAAAGCTGACGTGCTTCTTCATCATTAATTGAAATAACATCTACCATACTCATGGTTCGGTGCAATTCGTCCAACATGGTATCCATCCAAAAATTCATAGTGTCCATAATAATTAATTTTGGACGAACCGGCATTTGCTCAATAACTTTGCGTTGAACATCCGGCGATAAGTTGCCCAACATTAAAAATTCGGTATTTTTATAAGATTCTGGTACTTTCGGGTCAAAAGTTCCCAATGAGTTAAGTTCGGTAATTAAAGTATCGCGCGAATTCATATCATTATGATATTTTCCCGACCAAAAAAATGTTTTTTCATCATTTTTTATTTCAACACCCTGAATATCAATATTGTGATTTTCAAGCATTTTTAAATACTTATCTTCAAAATCTCCACCTACAACCGATATAACCTCTGGACTTGCACCCGCATAAGATGCTGAAAGAGCAATATAAGTACCCGCACCACCTAAAATTTTATCTGTTTTTCCAAAGGGAGTTTCTATGGCATCGTAAGCCACACTTCCAACTACTAAAAGTTTCATATCTTATTCTTTTTAATTAATTTTTTAAAATAAAGCTACAAACTTAATTATTTCATTTCAGATTTTATGAGTTGAAAGATAATTTTTAAGGGAAATATATACTTTTGTATATGAACAAAAATAAATATAATGAAAATAGATTACTATTTAATTGAAGATTTATTAACGGATGAGCATAAATTAATACGTCAATCGGTAAAAGATTGGGTTGATCGAAAAATAAAACCGGTAATTGATGATTATGCCCAAAAGCATCAATATCCTGAGTTTAGTATCCGTGAACTTGGTGAATTGGGCGTATTGGGCTCTTTTATCCCTGAAAAATATGGTGGTTCAGGCTTTGACCAAATTGCATACGGACTAATGATGCAAGAATTAGAAGCGGGAGATTCTGCAATACGTTCCACCGCTTCGGTACAAACCTCTTTGGTAATGTATCCGATTTATAGTTTTGGTTCAGAAGAACAAAAGCAAAAATATTTACCCAAATTAGCAAGTGGTGAGTTTGTCGGCTGTTTTGGTTTAACTGAACCTAATCACGGGTCTGATCCAGGCAGTATGGAAAGCCGGATTGTCGAAAAAAGTGATTATTATTTACTAAATGGTTCAAAAATGTGGATAACCAATTCGCCGATTGCTGATATTGCTGTGATTTGGGCAAAAGATGAAGAAAATATAGTACGTGGATTAATTGTAGAAAAAGGGATGGAAGGCTTTTCTGCTCCTGAAATTATAAATAAATGGTCTTTGCGTGCATCTATTACCGGTGAATTGGTTTTTGATAATGTGAAAATACCCAAAGAGAATATTTTACCTAATATTAGCGGCTTAAAAGGTCCGATGATGTGCCTTAACTCTGCTCGTTACGGGATTGCCTGGGGCGCTATAGGTGCTGCAATAGATTGTTACCAATCAGTAGTGCAATATACTGCTGAGCGAAAACAGTTTAAGCGTAGCTTAAATTCTTTTCAGCTTACTCAAAAAAAATTGGCTGAAATGCTTACCGAAATTACCAAAGCACAGTTACTGGCTTGGCGATTAGGTGTACTCAAAAATGAAAATCGCGCAACTCCGGCACAAATATCTATGGCAAAACGTAATAATGTGGAAATAGCATTGGATATTGCACGCACAAGCCGTCAGATGTTGGGAGCAATGGGTATTGTGGGTGATTATCCGATAATGAGACACATGATGAATTTAGAATCGGTTATTACTTACGAGGGGACACACGATATTCATTTATTAATTACCGGAATGGATATTACCGGCTTGGCTGCTTTTAAATAAAGGGCTATTAATAATTGAGGCTATGGTTTAGAATAGAGGATATATTTGCATTAATGTTTTTATTTTCTTAATCCTTAAATCTTTGCATTTTTTGGCAAAATATTAAGGACACAAGCTTAACAGTTCTGCGGTAATCTGAGTAATCTGCGGATGTATTTTGTTCACAGATGAACGCAAATTATCGCTGATTTTACATCTTATTTGTTCAACTGCCTTGAGCAACGTTTGTATGGCTTTTATCAGCGGTAATCTGAGTAATCTGCGGATGTATTTTGTTCACAGATGAACACAAATTATCGCTGATTTTATTACTAAAAGCGTATCGGTATAGTTAGAATTTGATTTAAAATTATTTTATAACTTTAAATTTACGCCATGAGTATTTTTAGAATAATACAATGAACAGACAATCCTGTCGTTATTTATTATTAACACTTTGTTAAATTTTAAATTAACCGATTAATAATCAGAATTTTACAGCAATAAGCGAAGTGCTTGTTAATCAGCAAAATATATAATCCCGACCAATATTATATTTGTTCTAAAAAATTGAAATGATTTATATTAATGATAAAATAATTAAAAAGAAAATTTTTACTTCTGAAGAAATTTCTGATACTGAGTTTGATAATTGTCGTTTTTATGATTGCAATTTAAATAATATCGATCTTTCAGATCTTGTTTTTTCGGAGTGTATCTTTGAAAACTGTGATTTAAGC
>JALWNR010000454.1 GCA_027083715.1 Bacteroidales bacterium | reverse complement strand
GGAATATGTGCATCGCAAAAACAAAAAGCCATTATTTTAGTACCAGAAACGGCTCCGCTTGCCAAATTAACTCAAATTTTGATGTATGGTGCACAATTGGTACCGGTTAAAGGAAATTACGATACTGCTTTTGATTTGAGTATTGAAGCCAGTAAAGCATTTGGATGGTATAATCGAAATACTGCATTTAATCCACTCACCATTGAAGGGAAAAAGACCGTTGCTTTTGAGCTTTTTGAGCAATTAAATTATTCGATACCCGATACGGTTTTTGTACCGGTAGGCGATGGTGTAATTATTTCAGGTGTTTACAAAGGCTTTGAAGATTTACATTGCTTGGGTATTATTAAGCAGTTGCCTAAAATTGTTGCTGTTCAGTCATCACGAAGTGATAATTTGGTGCGTAATATTGATAATGATCAGTTTGAAATAAGGGAAAGCAATACGCTTGCCGATTCTATTTCGGTAGATATTCCACGTAATTTTTATATGGCTAAGGAATACCTTAAAAAGTATTCCGGCGAATATTTAACTGTTGATGATGCAGAAATTTTGACAGCCTCTGCTCTTTTGTCAAAAAACACGGGACTATTTGCCGAGCCTGCTGCTGCCACAGCTTTTGCCGGATTTTTAAAATATCGCGAAAGCGGAAAAATAGAACCGGGCTCAAAAAATGTAGTACTTTTAACCGGCAGTGGTTTAAAAGATTTGAAGGCTGTTCAATCGGTAATAAACATGCCCGCTGCAATTGAACCTGATATCAAAAATCTTAGGGAATAACATAAAAGAGACGTATATCATTTTTGATACTGATTATTAATTGCAAAATTTTAATGTAAATTTGTTTTTCAGGAAAAATATTTTGTTATGAACAAATTTATTTTGATTATTCCCTACTTCATAGCTCATTTTTCGTTGATTGCCAATATGGTAGAACCTGTTGTGTATGGAACACTTGGGAGTAATCCTTTTACAAGTTCTTACGTAGATATACAGCATGAAAATTTAGTAATCACTATTGATGAAAATTTTAACAGTGCATATTTTGAAATTGAATATCATATTTATGCATCAAAATCAGGCAAACAAATTCCTCTTTTATTTTTTGCAAGCCAATTAGATAATGATTTTAAAGTAAGTATTGACGGTAGAGAAATTCAAACAAAACAAATACCGCAAAATTTGTTGATAAACGGAGAAAACAAGTTTAGCGATTTTCCTTATTTTTATGAAAAAGATCAAAATAATGAAGATATTTTTATTTCCGAAGCACCAAACACACGGTTTGCTGTCCGTTTGCAGGATTTAGTCTATTTTGAAACCAATATCCCTGAAGGGAAACACGTAATTAAAGTATCTTACAAAGCATCTGCATGGATTGATGGCTACGACTGGATTAATAAATACAGTTTTCGTTATGCATTATCCCCTGCGAAATATTGGAAATCGTTTGGCACATTGACTATTACAGTTAATACATCAGGATTCAAAGGAAATATAAAAACCAATTTGGGAAATCCTGATAAGGGAGATTTAAAAACTATTGCTCAATGGGAGTTTAATAAAATGCCTGTAGATTTAATCATGATTGAATACAAACCGGAAATCAACAAAACAGCACAAATACTTTTAAATATTAAACCAATGGGGCTGGCATTGATTTTAGGTTTTATTTTACTGATTTTACACCTCTTTTTAGCATGGACTTATCGTAAAAAGCATCCTGATGAAAGATTTTCTCCTGTTGTTATTGCAGGCAGCTTAATAGTTCCTCTATTATTTGTAATATTCTGGATGTATTCTTTTTATTTTGTTGATGATGTAATTGGCAAACATGCAAGCAGTCATCATGCTTATTCATTTATGGTGCTCTTTTTCTACCCTGTTATTTTGCCTTTTTATTGGCTGATACTTTGGCTGACTGACCGTTTTATTTATAAAAAAATGATAAAATGATAAAAATAGAATATTTCAAAACTCTGTACGGAGAATTAATCATTGGTGATTATCAAAATAAATTATGCTTATGCGATTGGCGATACCGCAAAATGCGAAAGACAATAGACGGGCGTATTAAAAATTATTTTAGTACAGATTATATTGAAGAAAACTCTGAACTTATTGAGCAAACGAAAGTACAGTTAAACGAATATTTTCATAAAAACAGAAATAGTTTTGATATTCCCTTGGTATTTGCAGGAAGTGATTTTCAAAAATCGGTATGGAACGCTTTGCTGCAGATTCCCTACGGGAAAACACTCAGCTATTTAGAATTATCGCGCAAACTGGGAAATGAAAAAGCAATCAGAGCGGTAGCAACAGCAAACGGAGCCAATGCTATTTCGATTATTGTTCCTTGCCACCGGGTTGTGGGCAGCAAAGGCGAGCTGACCGGCTATGCGGGTGGACTTGTAACAAAGAAAAAATTACTTTTGCTGGAAAGTCCCAAAATTGGATTATTTGGATAAGGAATTAGCTTATCATTTAACAAAATAAGAAAGTGTGTCAATTGTATATGAATTATCTTTTACCAGCATCACTTCAATTGTATATTTTCCGGGTAGGTCTCCAACATTAACGGTAACTTTTTGTTTGTTTTTGTTCATTTCGGAATAATCCCATACTTTCCAAAATACTGTATTCCCTAATAAAGGAGTAGCTGTATTCTTCTTATTATAATTGACAATAGTATTGTATGAAAGTATCTTATAATTTATAAATAATCCTGATTCGGGTAGTTCAATTTTAGCTAAATCCTTTAGTTTTGAATTTATACGAATAATACCACTAAATATCTTATCGCCTATAATATATGGTTTTTCAAATGTTTCGATACTTTTTATATTTTTTGGCGAAATTTGTAAAAGATTGTCAATATTTGTAATTATTACATTATCAATAAGTACAATAGGTCTGTTTTTTTCTGAATAAGATCCAAAAATTTGAAACACCGATTGATTATCAACCCTTCTGATACCAACATTAGGCAATAATTCATAGAAATAATCAGCCAGATGAGGCAATGCAATATAATCAGAAAGTATAATTTTAAAATCAGGCTTTTGATAATTTAAGTTAATATAAGTTTCTGTGGGGTCTGTATTTTGATTGTTGGTTGTAATATACTTATTTTCAACAATTCCTTTATTTATAAAATTGGTATAAAATTTTCTGCTTTTATCATTTATCAAAAAAGGAATAAATGGCAGCAATACCTTTTGGTTACAAAAATCATTATCAACCAATATTTCAGGAGGTATTCTTTTTTCATCTGTTGTTATTAAAAGTTCTTTTTCTCCGTAGATTTTACCTAAATCAAAATAAAATTTTCCGGATGAATCAGTTGTAGTTGTTAAACTGTAATTTACCGTATCAAAAACCGAAAGATTAACCATACTATTTCCAAAGACTTGTTTGTTTTCTTTATCAACAACAATACCCGATAAAGATACACCTCGAGTTTCAGGCAAATAGTTAAAGTCAAATGATTCTTGCTTATTGGTAAAAACTACATTTAATTTATAATTTTGGTATAATGAGTAAGGTACTATTCTCATTATTAATGCATCAGGTTTTATTT
>JALWNR010000453.1 GCA_027083715.1 Bacteroidales bacterium | reverse complement strand
AAATCAATTTTGATGTATCGTATGGAGGTGCTTTTTATGCTTTTGTCAATGCAGATGATTTAGGTTTGCACCTTGATGCAAGCGATTATTACCGCTTAATAGATTACGGAAAGTGCATTAAAAAAGCCGTAATGGAAAACTATGAAATCAAACATCCCTTTGAAGAAGATTTAAGCTTTTTGTACGGGGTTATTTTTACCGGTAAAGCACAGAATCCTGAAAATCACAGCCGTAATGTTTGCATTTTTGCCGATGGTGAAGTAGATCGTTCGGCAACAGGTAGCGGAGTAAGCGCCCGCGCAGCTTTACATTATACAAAAAATGAACTAAAACAGGGCAAAAAAATTACCATTGAAAGTATTTTAGGCACAACCATGGATGTGGAAATCAAAGAAATCACCACTTACGGCAATTATACGGCGGTAATCCCTGAAGTAAGCGGAACAGCATATTTTACAGGTAAAAACACCTTCTATTTTGATCCGGACGATCCATTAAAAAAGGGGTTTATTTTTAGATAAAAGTAAATAAACAGGTATTATCAAAAAAGCCTTTCAACAATGTTGAAAGGCTTTCCATTTATTCTTTTAATATCACCTACAAAGCATTAATGTGCTTTTGTAAACTAGATTTGACATTCGCTGCTTTATTTTTATGAATAATATTCTTTTTTGCTAATTTGTCAAGCATAGAAGTAACTTTCGGGAATAATGAAGCTGCTTCTTCTTTATCTTCCGTTTTACGTAACTTACGAATTGCATTACGGGTAGTTACCGCATAATATCTGTTTGCAAGTCTTCTTTTCTCACTTTGTCTGATTCTCTTCTTTGCTGATTGATGATTGGCCATTTTTAAACCTTTTCAATTATTAAATTTTTTTCATAAAAAAAAGCAGTCCGTAGGGGAATCGAACCCCTGTTACCGGGATGAAAACCCGGCGTCCTAACCGCTAGACGAACGGACCGTACGCTTTGTTCCTCAGTTTTCCTTAACTTTGGGACTGCAAAAATAGAACGAAAAATTATATTCGCAAAACTTTTTTAAAAAAAATCGTACTTTTTTTATAGAAATTTTATGACTTATTTATTCATCGCTCTATTTCAGAGCATTACAAACCTCATCATATTCACCCGAAAGGAAAAAAGCAAACAAATTTGCCAAACGAACAGCAAAATCCTGATGAACAAAATTATCTTCGGTATCTTTTTTCAGTAGAAAATCACGCAGACCATATTTTTCCACTACCGACAATTCATTTTTATAGCGTGGCGATTCAATAAACATCGTACGAACGGCAGCGTTTAGATTATCGGCAAAAATTAGTGCTGTCCTGTCGGCTGTCAATTGTAAAATACGCGAACTTGCCAATAGTTGCATTTCTTTTGCCACCTCTTTGGGCTTAGAAATTTTTTGTTCGTAAACATTAACTGCCGTGGTAGTTGCTTCAATGATTCCTTTTCCGGTTTGCGATACTTTTTCCAGTTTATTTGTTTTTTGTAATAAAGATGATATGGTATTTAATTTACTTATGCCCTGCAATGATTTTCCAAAAATTCCGGCAACAGGAATAATTGCCAAAAGGGCATCAAGTGCCGATGTACCTTTATCTATTACACCCCGCCACAAATCGGAAGAAGTAATGCGTGCATGTTTAAAATAAATGTGTGCCAATTCTTCTGCAATTGCAAATTTAAGCTCACTATAGCGCAAATAATGCGGTGATTCCGGTTTTAAGTGCTCACTTCCGATAATCAGAAAATTGGGCTCGCCCTCAAAAGCATTAATGCCAAATGATTTTTGACCATGTGAAATGTAAGTTTCAATATTTTCCACATTTAAAGCATATTTAATATCGGTAACAATTTCGTATAGTTGCGGGTATTTTTCCTTGTTTAAAGGGTCTGCATATGATTTTATTACCGTATGATCCGGTATTTCTACTTTTGCCAGCCATTTTTGCAGATTGGAAAAACTGTTTCCTTTACGGCTTGCCGGATGCTTTAAGTTTTTCTCTATTAATTTTGCCGGTATTTGCTTATATTTTTCTTCTACAATATTTACATTTTGCGGCAACAAGCCTCCTTCATTCATCACTGATTTAAGCTCCTCTGCTTTTGTTAACAGTTTATCGTTAGCTACTCCAATCAAGTCATTAATCCTTTTTTCAACTAATGGTTGCAAAACAGCCAGTTGCTTAGTATGCTCAACAGCCTTTTTGTCGTCTTCAATATTTGCCAGTACTTCCAGAATTTTTACTTTAAGAATTTGTCCGGCAGCATCTCCGGTAAGGTCTAAATCTTTAGGAGGCAATAAATCAGAAATAGATTCATCCGGTAATTGTTTTAATCGTTTGTATAGTATTTTTTTAGCCTCGTCAATTTCTTCGCATTTTATCAGGTGCTGGGCATATTCGTAATCAAAAATCACCTGATTAATCTCATCTTTACTTTTTTTCTGATATTTTTTTCGTACCAGTTGATGAAAAGGCAGTATATTTTTTGCCTGTACTTTATCGGCAGCTGCACTTACAAATAATTTGTTTAATGCCAAAATATCCAAATAAGGCACCTGCCATTTTTCCACCCAATTTGTCAGCATATCATAAGTACCTGCATATTCCAGAACTTCCTGTAAAAGTACAAGTAAGCGGTTATCATCCGTTAAATTATCAAAAACTGTTTTCCCCCTGTTTTTTGAATATTGGATATACAACAGCGAAAGTTCGTCAAACGGGTTATCATCTTTTTTACTTACACTTTCCATCAGTTCAATAGCCAGCTCTTCGTGTTTATTATCTTTTTCTCGATATATCCAGTTTAAACGCGCTATTTCACGTATGCGATCATTATCCTTTAACAAAGTTAAAGGATAAATTTCAAAGAAATGCTTTGCATTTGCACGTGTGGTATAAAAAACAATTTGTTCACCTATTTTTACGGTATTTCGCCCCATTTCATCTTTTACAATCATGCTTTCCGGCTCAATATCAAAATGAGCAATTAATTCTTCGCGCAAGTTAAAACCCAAAATTTTGGCATCGAATTTACTTAAAAAGAAATACCAGCTCAATTCTTTGTTATCTTCAAACTCTTTTTCCCATTTTTTTATGGTAGATATTTCAAGATATGCCAACAACAAATCCTCCGGTTTGCGATTTGCAAAAATCCATAGTTTTTGTTTTGGGCTTATTTTTTCGATATATCTGTTTCGATAATCTGCAACATCACCGACAACATCCAGGTTCAGTTGTAATAAATAATCCTGTATTTTTTGTTCAATTTTTTCAACACCTGTTTCACCAAAAAAAGATTTTAAACTAAATCCGTTTTCTTCCTTTTCAGGGTTTTCCAGTTGTTCGTCATTCATAAATGTATAAAAAAGTATTCCTCTGCTTGTAGTCCATACAAAATGAATTTCAGGGTTTAATCCCAAAAGGCTCTTTACCCCTTTTTTAATTTTATAACTAAAAATATTGATTTCCTCAGAAAGATAATTATCCGGTTTGAGTTTTAAATTATCTCCCAAAAAGTTATCTAAATGAGCAATAAAATCATCTTTAAAAAAATTAGCAGGCAAATAAAAT
>JALWNR010000452.1 GCA_027083715.1 Bacteroidales bacterium | reverse complement strand
AACGAACAATCTATATTTTTGATATTCAATTGATTATAATATTCAAATCTCTTTCGGATAACACAAATAAAACTTTTCTACAATTTTTGATAAAACAGCCACATTTGAAACATCCGAAGCCAGTGCAATATCTTTCAGTTCATCATTTTTTTTCAAAATATTAATAGTTTGTCCCGCCTTATCACTGTATGCATTATTCCTGATAGAGCTTGTAAAAACCAAATATTGTACATCATTATCCGAAAGTCTATATTTTTTAATTACTTTCTGTTTAATTTCATTAAAACGATTATTATCTACGGGAGTTTCAGTCAATTCGATTTTTAACAAACTGCGATTGATTATACTTTTACTTAAATAAGCCAATACAAAATCATGGTGATGCTGCCATTGTTTTATTGATACAAAAATATCATTATCATCCAGTTGTGCATACATATGTAATGGAGTATTACCGTTAATTGTTTCAAGCATTAATTCTCTTGAATTAATTTTTGCTTTAAAAAAGAATTCCAACACGGGAGTCAAAAATAATTGCTCGCCTTCCGAATAAAGTTGTTTAGCTCTTAAAAGCACTTTAATCAATAATTGTTCGGCAACAACCACTGTTTTGTGTAAATAAACCTGCCAATACATCAGTCTCCGTGCAATCAAAAATTTCTCGACAGAATAAATACCCTTTTCATCAACCACTAACTCATTGTTAAAAACGTTAAGCATTTTAATAATTCGGTCAGATCCAACTACTCCTTCCGAAACTCCGGTAAAAAAACTATCACGACGCAAATAATCCAATCTGTCCATATCAAGCTGGCTGGAAACTAATTGATGCAAAAACTTTTTTTTATGAACCCCCTTAAATACCTTAATTCCCTCTGTTAGTTTTCCTTCAAATTGTTTATTAAATTCTTCCATAAACAAAAGAGAAATCACCTCATGCGAAATATTTTCAACTAAAATATATTCAAGAGAATGAGAAAGTGGTGGATGACCAATATCATGAAGCAATATTGCCAATAAAGCTGCTTCGACCTCCTTTTCATTTACCTCTGTACCTTTACTTTGAATTACTTGCAAAGCCTGTTTCATAAGATAAGTGGCACCCAAAACATGCTGAAAACGCGTATGCGTAGCTCCCGGATAAACATAAGCAGTAAGACCTAATTGATGCACACGTCTTAACCTTTGAAAATAAGGGTGTTGTATTATATCAAAAATCAATTCCGAAGGAATATAGATTAATCCGTATAAAGGATCATTTACTATTTTTATTTTATTTTGCTTGTATTTTTCCAATTTTCACTACCATTTAAATATTTTCCCCAAACATAATATTATTTTAATAATTTTTCCACAATTTGCGTAAAATATTAACAAATACCGCAATTTTTGTACTTAATATTTTGAGTATTAATTAATATTACGTAATTTCGCGCCGTGATGTGAAGGTTATCTAGGGGACAGAAGTCCCCTATTTTATTAAGAAAGAGATGATAAGCAAAAAAATAATTGAAAAAATTGTCAATGAGCAACTTATTAACTCGGATATTGTTTTAATTGATATTCAGGTAAGTAGCTCAAATGCAATTAAGGTTTTTCTGGATGCAGAGAACGGAGTTAGTATCAGCGATTGTGTAAAAATAAGCCGTAGCATTGAAGGGCAGTTAGACAGAGATAAAGAGGATTTTGAATTAGAGGTTTCGTCTTACGGGCTTTTTTCTCCCTTTAAAATTTTGCTTCATTACCAGAAAAATATTGGAAAAGAAGTAGAGATCTATCTTAATGAAGGAAAAAATTTTAAAGGAGTGCTAAATAAAGCAGAAAGTGATGAGCACGGATTGATTGATCATATAGAAATCTTGCAAAAGAGCAAGAAAAAAATAGAAGGTAAAAAGAAAAAAATAGAAGTTGAAGAGATAATAAAAGTTAAAAAAGAAGAAATCAAGAAAATTAAACTTGTTCCGAAATTTTAACATTTGTTTTTAAAGCAGGTAAAATGGATAATAATAGCTTAATTGAAACATTTTCAGAATTTAAAGACCTGAAAAACATTGACAGGGCAACTATGATGAGTGTGCTCGAAGACGTTTTCAGGAATATGTTGTTGAAAAAATTTGGTTCAAACGATAATTTTGACATAATCATCAATACCGATAAAGGAGACTTTGAGATTTGGCGAAATCGAGAGGTAGTACCCGATGGTGAAGTAGAAGACCCCAATCTGCAAATATCTTTATCAGATGCTCAAAAAATTGATGAAGATTATGAAGTAGGCGAAGAAGTTACTGATGAAGTAAAATTTACCGATTTTGGCAGAAGAGCCATCGTTGCTCTGCGTCAAAACCTGACATCACGCATTTTAGAACTTGAAAAAGATAATTTATACATTAAATATAAAGATCGTATTGGTGATATTATTACCGGAGAGGTTTACCAAGTGTGGAAACGGGAAATTTTGGTATTAGATGACGAAGGCAATGAACTAATTTTACCCAAATCAGAACAAATACCTTCTGATTATTACCGTAAAGGTGATAATTTAAGAGCAGTGGTAACTCGTGTTGAAATGAAAAACAACAATCCTTTAATTATAATTTCCAGAACTTCGCCGGTATTTTTAGAAAGATTATTTGAATTAGAAGTGCCGGAGATTTATGATGGACTAATTACCATTAAAAAAATTGTCCGTATGGCAGGTGAAAGAGCCAAAGTGGCTGTTGAGTCATACGATGACAGAGTTGATCCCGTTGGTGCTTGTGTGGGAATGAAAGGATCTAGAATTCATGGTATTGTACGCGAATTACGCAATGAAAATATTGATGTCATAAATTATACAAATAATACACAGTTATTTATTACCAGAGCTTTAAGTCCTGCAAAGGTTAATTCAATTAAAATTAATGAAGAATCAAAAAAAGCCGAAGTATTTTTAGATCCGGATGAAGTTTCAAAAGCTATCGGGAAAGGTGGTTTAAACATTAAACTTGCCAGCCAACTGACAGGCTATGAAATTGAAGTTTACCGTGATGTGGACGAGGCAGATGAAGATGTGGATATTGCAGAATTTTCAGATGAAATTGAAGAGTGGATTTTAGATGAGTTAAGAAACATTGGTTGTGATACTGCAAAAAGTGTATTAAGTTTGTCAGTCGAAGAATTAGTAAAACGTACTGACCTTGAAGAAGAAACAATTATTGATGTCATAAATATTTTTAAAGAAGAATTTGAATAATATTTAGGATAAGCAGTTCTCAAAAATCAATATTAAAGTATTTTGTCAGGTTTTGAGAATATTGTAAATCATTTAAAATAAATTATATTGCGTATCAAAAAGAGCATTGCGCTCATTAAAGTTAAGTTTTCAAGTATGGTGTCATCCAAAGCAAAGAGATTAAGTAAAGTAGCCCGTGAATTTAATGTTGGAATTTCAACAATTGTTGATTTTTTGCATAAGAAAGGCTATGAATTAGATGAAAACCCGAATGCGAAGGTTTCACCTGAGTGCCTTAGTATTCTTGAAAAAGAATACAGTAAGGATATTGAATTAAAAAAAGAAAAAGAAAAAGTTTCACAACGCGTTCAAAAAACCAGAAAAGAAA
>JALWNR010000451.1 GCA_027083715.1 Bacteroidales bacterium | reverse complement strand
TTTTTTAGGCTTATCTTAATTAAAAATCCGGAAATAATAAAAACTTTTGCCAAAAATAATTTACTTTTGCAGGTATTTTATAAATTTGAAAAATTAAAAGCTGGATAATTAAAAAGATTAAAATTTTATTAACAAACAAAAGATATGGCACTAACAGGTTTCCTAAATAAAATTTTCGGAAAAAAATCGGATAGAGACTTTAAAGAGCTTTGGCCGATTGTTGAAAAAGTAAAAGAGGCATACGAAACAATCAAAGATTTAAGCAATGATGAACTTCGTGCTAAAACGTTGGAATTAAAGCAAAAAATTAAAGATTACGTTAGCGAAGAAGAAAATGAAATTGCTGCACTTAAAGCAAAGGCAGAATCGGACGAAACAGATATTACCGATAGAGAAGCTATTTATGAACAAATAGATAAAATAGAGCAAAAAGTATTAGATAAAATGGAAGAAGTATTAGATGAAATTCTTCCTGATGCTTTTGCAATTGTAAAATCTACAGCTGCACGTTTTTTCCATAACGATACTATTGAAGTAACAGCTAGCGATTTTGACAGAAATCTTGCATCGACAAAAGAATATGTTACTATAAAAGGTGATAAAGCATATTACAGTAACCGCTGGATGGCAGGAGGTAATGAAATCAAATGGGATATGATTCATTACGATGTACAACTTATGGGTGGTGTGGTATTACATCAAGGGAAAATTGCAGAAATGGCAACCGGTGAAGGTAAAACACTAGTAGCTACCTTACCTGTTTTTTTAAATGCATTGACCGGTAGAGGTGTGCATATTGTAACGGTTAACGATTATTTGGCAAAACGTGATGCCGAATGGATGGGTACTTTATTCGAGTTTCACGGCTTATCGGTGGATTGTATCGACAAACACCAACCCAATTCAAACGAAAGACGAAATGCTTATCTGGCAGATGTTACTTACGGTACCAATAACGAATTTGGTTTTGATTATCTACGTGATAATATGGCTATTAGCCCTGAGGATCTAGTACAGCGCAAACATCATTACACCATTGTGGACGAAGTAGATTCTGTATTAATTGATGATGCACGTACTCCTTTAATTATTTCAGGTCCTATACCCAAAGGAGACCAACAACTCTTTGGTGAATTTAAGCCATATGTAGTAAAACTAATGAATGCTCAACGTAAATTAGTTACTCAACTCTTGGTAGATGCTAGAAGACTAATTAGCGAAGGAAATACCAAAGAAGGGGGTATTTTGCTTTTGCGTGCTTTTAAAGGATTACCCAAAAACAAAGCCATTATTAAATATTTAAGTGAAACCGGAATAAAAGCTTTACTTTTAAAAACCGAAGATATTTATTTGGCTGAAAATGCCAAACGTATGCCCGAAATTACCGATGAACTTTACTTCGTAATTGAAGAAAAAACTAATTCAATTGAATTAACTGAAAAAGGGCATGATTTAATTGCTGCTGATGTTGGAGATAAAGAGTTTTTTGTATTGCCTGATATTGGTTCTGAAATTGCAAGAATTGAAAAATCAGACTTACCTGATGATAAAAAATTGGCAGAAAAAGACAAAATGATTTCTGATTATGCAATAAAATCTGAAAGAGTACATACTATTAACCAATTGCTGAAAGCATATGCCATGTTTGAAAAAGATGTGGAATATGTGGTAATTGACAATAAGGTTAAAATTGTAGATGAGCAAACCGGACGTATTATGGAAGGTCGCCGCTATTCAGATGGTTTACATCAGGCAATTGAAGCAAAAGAAAATGTAAAAGTAGAAGCTGCAACACAAACATTTGCAACCATCACGCTACAAAACTATTTCCGTATGTATCATAAACTTGCGGGTATGACAGGAACGGCAGAAACCGAAGCCGGAGAGTTTTGGGATATTTACAAGTTAGATGTGGTAGTAGTCCCTACAAATAAGCCTATTGCAAGAGATGACAAAGAAGATTTAGTATATAAAACCAAGCGCGAAAAATACAATGCGGTAATTAATGAAATAGTTGAATTGGTAAAACAAGATCGTGCTGTATTAGTTGGTACAACATCTGTCGAAGTATCGGAACTATTGAGTAAAATGCTAAATATCAGAAAAATAAAGCATAATGTATTGAATGCAAAATTACATGCCCGCGAAGCGGATATTGTTGCCGAAGCAGGACAAGAGCGAACGGTAACCATTGCTACCAATATGGCGGGACGTGGTACCGACATTAAATTAAGCCCACGTGTTAAAGAACAAGGCGGTTTGGCTATTCTGGGTACCGAAAGGCATGAATCAAGACGTGTGGACAGGCAATTACGTGGTCGTGCAGGTCGTCAGGGAGACCCGGGTTCTTCTCAGTTTTTTGTTTCTTTGGAAGACGACTTAATGCGCATGTTTGGCTCTGATCGTATTGCTAAACTAATGGACAGAATGGGACTGGAAGAAGGTGAAGTAATTCAACATTCAATGATTAGCAAATCTATTGAACGTGCCCAAAAGAAAGTTGAAGAAAATAACTTTGGTATTCGTAAGCGTTTGCTTGAATACGACGATGTGATGAACTCTCAGCGCGAAGTAGTATATAAACAACGTCGTCATGCATTATTTGGTGAGCGCTTAGGAGTGGATATTGCCAATATGATTTACGATGTTTGCGATTCCTTGGTTGTCAGCCATCATGGATATTCTGATTTTGAAGATTTTAAATTAGATGTTTTAAGAATACTTTCAACCGAAGTACCTATTGATGAAGCTGATTTTTTGCGATTGGGTGTAAATGATATTGTTGAACAGTTATATGACGCAGCATTAAAAACATTTTCACAAAAAACAAAACTTATTGCTGAACAATCTTATCCGGTGATTAAAAATGTTTACGAAACCCAAGGTCATCAATACGAAAATATTTTGGTTCCGGTTACTGATGGTAATCGAATTTTACAAGTAATTGTTAACCTGAAAGATGCCTATGAAAGTCAAGCCAAAGAAGTAGTAAAAGCATTTGAGAAAACCACAATTTTAGCAACTATTGACGAATCGTGGAAAGAACATTTGCGCGAAATGGACGATTTGAAACAATCGGTTCAAAATGCCACATACGAGCAAAAAGACCCATTGTTGATTTATAAATTTGAATCTTATGAATTGTTCAAAAATATGGTGGATAAAAACAATCGCACCGTTGTTTCATCATTATTGAAAGCTCAAATTCATTTTAGCGATCCTTCGGATGTTAAACAAGCTCATGCACCTAAAAAATTAGATATGAGCAAATACAAAACCCAAAAATCCGATTACAATGAACAAGGCGGTGGTGAAGCACCCAGAAAAAAAGAAAAAATTCAACCCGTTCGTGTTGAAAAAAAGGTTGGACGTAACGATCCTTGCCCCTGCGGTAGTGGTAAAAAATACAAACATTGCCACGGAAAGGTGAGTTAAAATAAAAAAAGGTTTCACAAATGTGAAGCCTTTTTTGTTTTGTAAATTAGTTATGCAAATTAAGAGTTGAACCAAGATTAAATTAAATACCTTTAATATACTGCAATCAAACTTATTGTATTTAAGCCCTTAATTTGCATTAGCTATATTTTAATACATCAAATTGCTAAT
>JALWNR010000450.1 GCA_027083715.1 Bacteroidales bacterium | reverse complement strand
GTTTTATAGAAAAAGTAATTTTAAAGAAAAACAAATTTTTACAAGTCTAAAATCAGGACAATAAAATCTTCAATTAAATTAATCAAAAAATTTAATGTAATTTTGCCGTAAAATAAAATAGCAACAATGACTTTTGAAGAATTAAATTTAAATAATCCGCTAAGAAATGCTTTAGACGATTTGGGTTACCTCTTCCCTACCCCTATTCAGGAAAAAGCATTTAAAATTATCCTTTCGGGAAAAGATGTGGTAGGTATTGCCCAAACCGGAACCGGAAAAACCATTGCCTATCTCCTGCCCCTGCTCAAACAACTCAAATATTCCGAACAACGCAATCCGCGCATACTGATTTTAGTACCCACACGCGAACTGGTTTTGCAGGTACTCAAAGAGACCAAGGCTCTGACTAAATACATGAGCCTACGTATTGTCGGTATTTATGGTGGAACAAACATTAATCCGCAAAAGCAAATAGTACATGAAGGACTGGATATTTTAATTGCTACACCGGGTAGATTGTACGATTTAGCAATGACCGGTATTTTACGGCTAAAATCAATACAAAAACTAGTGATTGATGAGGTGGATGAGATGTTGAACGCAGGTTTTCGTCCGCAATTGGTAAATATTATGGAAATTCTGCCTGAAAGAAGGCAGAATTTAATGTTTTCGGCAACTCTGTCGGAAGATGTGGAAAATATTGTGGCTGATTTTTTCTACCATCCGCAAATTATTGAAATTGCTGCACATGGAACTCCGCTCGAACAAATTGTGCAACAGGCTTATCATGTGCCTAATTATTACACAAAAGTAAATCTGCTGGAATATCTGCTGAAAAACGATGAAAATCTGAACAAAGTTTTGGTATTTGTATCAACCAAAAAACTGGCAGACCGCCTTTTTGAACAAATTGATAAAAAATTTCCCGAAGAATTTGGTGTAGTACATTCCAATAAATCGCAAAATTATCGTATCAACACCATGAGAAAATTTGAAGCAGGCGATTTTCGTGTACTGATTTCAACCGATATTATGGCTCGTGGGCTTGATATACAAGATGTTACCCATGTTATTAATTTTGATATGCCCGAAATACCCGGCGACTATATGCACCGTATCGGAAGAACAGGACGTGCCGATAAAACGGGTATTGCCATTAGTTTTATCAATGAAGCGGAACAATTATACCAGATGGAAATTGAAAAAACTATGAAAAAAGCCATTCCGCTGTTGCCATTACCCGAAAATCTGGAAATTTCAAATATCTATACCGACGATGAACGTCCTAGCCTGTTTGATAAAAATTATCTGGCGGCACCGGACATAAAACATTCACAAGGAGCTTTTCATGAGCGAAAAAAATCAAACAGAAAAGAAAATTCCGGCTCTCCGGCATTTAAGCGCAAGCATAAAAAAGGAAAATCAGCAAAAGGCAGGAGAAGAGTGTAGAAAATTTCTCAGCACATAGTGCCGAGTTAGGATTTCTTTCTCTTTTCAAACTGTTTTCTAAACGGCTCTTTAAATTCAGGAAGGCTGCGTTTTTTTCCAAATCCGTTTTTGGCAAATGTTTGTGCAAAAAAGTTCTTTATTTTTGCCATTCCGATACCAAAAAAGGATGAATGCAGACTAAAAAATTGATAAATAGTCATAAAAAATGCGAAAAAACCTTTATTGCCCAGTTCTTCCACATCTTTTTGTCGGTTATGCAACAAAAGCATGTGCAAGTCAATTTTTTCGGGACAAACTTCGGTACATTTTCCGCAAATAGTACAAGCATAGCTTAAATGACCGGAAATATCAAAACCCTGATAAAAGGGTGCCAAAACCGAACCGATAGGTCCACTGTAAGTTGATTCATAGGTATATCCGCCAATATTCCGATAAACAGGACAAGCATTGAGGCAGGCTCCGCAACGGATACAGGCAAGCGAATCGCTTTGAAATTCTTCTGCCAAAAGCTCCGTACGTTTATTATCCAGCAATATTATGTGCATTTCTTCGGGTCCGAAATCTTCACCGTTTTTGCGTGCTCCGGTATAAATGGTATTGTACACCGTAACAGCCTGTCCGGTACCATGCACTGCCAATGTGGGCCAAAATGTGCCCAAATCATGCATCGATGGGATGACTTTTTCAATGCCTGCCAGCACAATATGCGTTTTCGGAAAACTTGCCGACATAATACCGTTTCCTTCGTTTTCAACCGTTCCGATACCGCCAATATCAGCAATAATGAAATTGGCACCGGTAATGCCAATGTCTGCTTCGGTAAATTTTTTGCGTAGCAATTGGCGCACAAACTCGGTCATTTCTTCGGCAGTACTGTTCTCGTCCATATCATACAGCCTGTGAAACAACTCATTTACATCTTTTTTAGATTTATGCATTGCCGGTGTAACAATATGGTAGGGCTTCTCCCCTGCCACCTGTACAATAAATTCACCCAAATCAGTTTCAACAACTTCAATTTTTTTATGTTCCAAAAACTCATTCATTTCCACTTCTTCGGAAGTCATTGATTTCATTTTCACGATTTTTTTCGCTTGTTTTTCGTCAATGATTTTACCGATTTGCTCCAATGCCTCTTTAGTATCAAGCGCCCAATGTACATGAATACCGTTTTTTTGCGCATTTTTTTCAAAAGTGAGCAAAGTTTCATCAAAATTTTGCAATGCTTTACGCTTTTTTGCGGCAATATGCTCCTTGGCTTTTTCAATATCCGCATAACGGCTCATTCCACAAGCCACCGCAGCATCGTATTTCGACATATTAAACTGAATGGTCTTGCGATGATTAAGATCGAAAGAAATTTCCTCCGAACGTTTGATAAATTTTTTATAGTAGGTATTCATGTTGTTGTATTTTAGTTTTTAATATCAGTTCTCAGTCTCCAGTTCTTAGTTGACAGTCGGCAATGGACTGATAACTGAAAACTAACTATTTAGAAACCGGTATTTTTTCAATTCTTCGTATGTGCCGTCCACCTTCAAATTCGGCTTGCATGTATGCTTCAATAATATCACGAGCCTGATTGAGTGTAACAAAACGAGCAGGCAATGAACATACATTTGCATTATTGTGCTGTTTTGCCAAACTTGCAATTTCAGAGTTCCAACATAATGCTGCCCGAATACCCTGATGTTTATTTACTGTCATACTGATTCCGTTACCGCTTCCGCAAATGGAAATACCAAAATCGGCTTTGCCTTGTTCTACAAAATCAGCCATCGGATGGGCAAAATCAGGATAATCAACACTTTCTTCGGAAAAACAGCCAAAATCTTCAACTTCTATACCTTTGCTCTGCAAATATTCTTTCAAGAATTCTTTAGTTTTGTATCCTGCATGATCGCATGCAATTGCTACTTTCTTATAATTCATCTTATTAATTTGTTTGATTAAGCTTTTACGAAAGTAATGGATTTTGCGATAAGAATAATAAAAACAATGAACAAAAAATACAGAAAACTTAGTATTTAGCTAAAAAGATTTTTTTATAATCAATTCTTTTTTTCAATTTTGCAGCCAATTTTAACACTGCTTAAAATGGATGTTGTTGAAAAAATAAATCATTTACGTAAAGAAAAAAATGCGGTTATTCTGGCGCATTATTACGT
>JALWNR010000449.1 GCA_027083715.1 Bacteroidales bacterium | reverse complement strand
GTTCGTAAATAGTTTGTTTGTGTTTTTAATTATTTGATAATTTGGTTTTTATGAAATTATAAAATAGATATATCGGTGTTTTTATTAACAAGATGAAACATATTTGGAAGAAATTTGTAAATTTGCCACACGAAAAAGATAACCAATAAAAAAATATAATGATACTTCTTGATTTTGAAGAGAAAATCGGTGAATTAATGGAGCAGTTGGAAAAAGCCAAAGAAATTGGTGAACAATCCGGTGTTGATGTTAGTAAAACCATTAAAGAGCTTGAAGATAAGATTGTTGAAACACGTAAACAAATATATGCAAATTTAACACCTTGGCAGAGAGTGCAGGTTTCGCGTCATCCTGAACGTCCCTATACATTAAGTTATATTGAAGCCATAACTAATGGTGAATTTATAGAACTTCATGGTGATAGAAATGTTAAAGATGATAAAGCTATGGTGGGTGGTTTTGGTTCGGTAGATGGTCAAACTGTTATGTTTATCGGACAACAAAAAGGAGTTAATACCAAAATGCGTCAATATCGTAATTTTGGTATGGCAAACCCCGAAGGTTATCGCAAAGCTTTACGATTAATGCGTTTGGCTGAAAAATTTAACAAACCTATTGTTACTCTAATTGATACTCCGGGAGCATATCCGGGGCTTGAAGCAGAAGAGCGTGGACAAGGCGAAGCCATTGCACGTAATATATACGAAATGTTTGGTATTAGAGTTCCTATTGTTTGTATTGTTATTGGCGAAGGAGCATCCGGTGGTGCTATTGGTATAGGAGTAGGAGATAGAGTTTTAATGCTCGAAAATACATGGTATTCAGTAATTTCTCCCGAATCTTGTTCTTCAATACTTTGGCGTAGCTGGGATCATAAACAAGAGGCTGCAGAAGCTTTAAAACTCACACCGCAAGATATGTTAAAAAATGGTTTGATAGACGGAATAATTAAAGAACCTCTTGGTGGTGCCCATGTAGATCCTGAAACAACTTTTAAAACCGTTAAAGCAGAAATTAAAAAACAGTTAGCAGAATTAATAACTATTGATACGGATGAGTTATTACAGAAAAGAAGCAATAAATTTATTGCTATGGGTGAATACGCTGAGTAATTATTTGTAAATAAACAACTTAAAAAAGAGGGTATGTACCTCTTTTTTTTGGCTCAAACCGCTGATTTGTAAAATAAACTTTACGTTATTAAAAAAGAAAACTTGCAATAACCGATAGATTACGATAAAGAAATTTAACCAATGGCTCAAAAGAAAAACACATCAAAAGCAAAACCGGAAAGTACTGAATTGGGTAAAATACCACCGCAAGCATTAGAGTTGGAAGAGGCTGTTTTAGGGGCTATTATGCTTGAAAAAAATGCAGCTCTGGAAGTACTTGATTTTTTACGCCCTGAAAGTTTTTATGCAGAGGCTCATCAAAAAATTTATGCAGCAATTGTTGATTTATCCAGTGAGTACAAGCCGGTGGACATGCTTACGGTAACTGAGGAACTTCGTAAAAGAAATCAACTTGACGAAATTGGCGGTGCTTATTATATTTCAACCCTAACCGGAAAAATTGGTTCGGCTGTGCATTTAGAATTTCATGCGCGAATCATTGCTCAAAAGCATATTCAGCGTGAGTTAATTCGTGTTGCTTCTGATATACAACGCCAAGCTTATGATGATAGTGTAGATGTGTTGGACTTGTTAAATTTTTCAGAGCAATCAATCTTTCAACTCGCCGAAGGAAATGTGAATAATGAAGCGGTTAAAATTTCGCAAGTAATTAATACAGCCATTGAAAAAATTGAAGAAGCATCGCAAAGAGAAGATAATTTAAGTGGGGTTCCTTCGGGTTTTACCAGTTTAGATAGAATTACGTCAGGCTGGCAACCATCTGATTTAGTGATTATTGCAGCACGTCCTTCGATGGGGAAAACAGCTTTTGTATTGTCAATGGCTAGAAATATGGCAGTTAATCATCAAGTGCCTATTGCTTTATTTTCTTTGGAAATGTCTGTTTTACAATTGGTTAATCGTTTAATTGCAGCAGAGACCGAGTTGGGTAGTGAAAAATTACGAAGTGGAAAATTAGCGGATTATGAGTGGCAACAGTTGGAGATGAAAGTAAAAAACTTAAATGATGCTCCTATTTTTATCGATGATACTCCGGCAATATCCTTATTTGAATTGCGTGCTAAATGCAGGCGTTTGAAAACCCAACACGGTATAAAAATGGTGATTATTGACTATTTACAGTTAATGACCGGAACACCTGAAACAAAAGGAAATCGTGAGCAGGAAGTAAGTACTATTTCACGGGGGTTAAAAGCTATTGCCAAAGAATTGGATGTCCCGATTATTGCTCTTTCTCAATTGAATCGTTCAGTAGAGATGCGTTCCGGTGATAAACGTCCTCAACTTTCAGATTTACGTGAATCCGGAGCTATTGAGCAAGATGCCGACCTTGTTATTTTTATCCATCGACCTGAAAAATATGGAATTACCGAAGACCATGAAGGAAATTCAACCAAAGGTTTGGCTGAAATTATTATTGCTAAACACAGAAATGGTGCAGTTACTGATGTAAAACTTAAATTCCGCGATGAATTGGCTAAATTTGAGGAATTTGATGCAAGTGAATTTACACCTATGGGTTTGGATGAACTTGCAGGTGTTGTGGTGGGTTCAAAAATGAACGAAGAAGTTTCTTCTTCTTCGATACCGGATAATGATCTACCAGCTTTTCCGGATGGTGAAATAGATGCTCCTTTTTAATCATCAGGCAATAAATTCGCCTTTAGTTAAGTTTTTATTCGTATAGAATATAGCTATTTAATAGCATCTAAAATTATAATAATGCGTGTAATTCTTATTTTAGTCCTTTTATTTGTTCAGCAAATTATATCTGCATCGTATTTGCTGATTCCAATGGACGATACCCAAAATAATCATCTAAAAGCTTATGGCATTGCTTATTGGACATTACAAAACGATATCGAAATCAGTTGGCTGTTGAATTATCGAGGAGGAAGTTTTATTGCACCTTATCATCGCGAAATAGAAGAGGAGTGTATGATACGTGGAGTAAGTTATCAAGTAGTTGCTGATTTTCAAGCTCAGAAGATTTTTGATGAAATTGCGCGTCCTGATATTAATATGGATAGAGTAAAATTAGAAAAAGCACCTAAAATTGCCGTATATTCACCCAAGAATAAACTTCCTTGGGATGATGCCGTAACTTTAGTTTTAACTTATGCCGAAATTCCTTATGATATTATTTATGACAAGGAAATTGTTGCCGGAGATTTATCAAAATATGATTGGTTACATCTTCATCATGAAGATTTTACCGGACAATATGGAAAATTTTACGGTAATTATGCAAATACGGCTTGGTATCAGGAGAATAAAAATGAGTTAGAAGCTTCTGCAGCAGAACTTGGCTTTGCAAAAGTATCAGAACTGAAAAAATTTGTAGCCCGCAGCATTAAAAACTATGTGGCTCGTGGTGGATTTTTGTTTGCAATGTGTTCAGCAACTGATACTTATGATATTGCACTTTCTGCCGAAAATGTAGATATTTGTGCACCAATGTTTGATGGTGATCCGATGGATCCCAATGCACAAAGCAAGTTGGATTACTCAA
>JALWNR010000448.1 GCA_027083715.1 Bacteroidales bacterium | reverse complement strand
AATTAGCAGAAAAAAACAAAGACAAAGCATTTATTGACGAATGGAAAGAATTACCCGAAAAAATCAAAGCATCATTTATTGAAACATTTTGGATTGAAAACAAAAGGCACTTATACGATTATGTAGATGAAAATCATGCAGATAAAGCTGTTCGCCCTAATCAGGTATTTGCAGCTTCACTTCCTTACACAATGCTTAATATTGAACAAATTAAAGGAATTGTAGATAGAGCTAGATCTGAATTGTTAACTCCCAGAGGTTTGCGTAGTCTTTCGCCTAAAAACAAAGATTATAAGGGTATATATGAGGGAAACCAAGCAACACGCGACAGGGCATATCATCAAGGTACTGTTTGGCCTTGGACATTAGGACATTTTGTTGAAGCATATTTACGTGTTTACGAAAAATCAGGTTTGCATTTTATCCAAAAGCTATATAAAGGTTTTGAAGAAGAAATGAATATTGCCGGAATTGGCAGCATCTCTGAAATATACGATGGTAATCCGCCACATGAAGCACGCGGAGCAATTTCACAAGCATGGAGTGTCGCAGAATTATTGCGTATAAAATCAATTATCGAACAGTACAAATAAAGGTATAAGCTGTATTAAAACCCTTAAAATTAACTTAAAAATGAAAGTATTAATGTTTGGATGGGAGTTTCCGCCGCACATTACCGGAGGACTTGGAACTGCCTGTTATGGTTTAACTAAGGCAATGTCTTCTTTTCAAGATATGGATATCACATTTGTAGTACCCAAAGCCTATGGCGATGAAGACACATCAGTTGCCAATATTAAAAGTGCCGAAACGGTTGAAGTAGATAAAGAAATATTCACTGAAAACCAAAATCGCATTAAAGCACAAATTACCAATATTCATTCAAAAAAGCTTACTAAAAGCGAACAATTTGAAAATATCACGAAAAAAATAAAATACATTGAAATACAATCATTAATAAAGCCTTATTTATCACCTGATGAGTTTGAAAAATATCTGAAAAAAGAAAAACAAAACAAACGTGAATTATTTGTCAATGAAGAAGGGAAAATTATTTACTATGTGGACGGTAAAGAAGTGGAACTTAACTTGCCTTCGGATTTTTACAGGAAACAAAATAAAAGTTTTTTCCGATTTAGCGGAAAATATGGGAAAAGTTTAATGAACGAAGTTTCAAACTATGCTATTATTGCCGGTGAATTGGCAAAAAAAGAAAGTTTTGATATTATTCATGCCCACGACTGGCTTACTTACCTTGCCGGAGTAACAGCCAAACAGGTATCCGGCAAAAAATTGGTAATTCATGTACACGCAACAGAGTTTGACCGCTCCGGCGAAAATGTAAATCAATTGGTTTACGATATTGAACGTTACGGAATGGACAATGCCGATAAAATAATTGCGGTAAGCGAACTTACGCGGCAAATAGTAGTGAACCGTTACGGACAGCCTCCCGAAAAAATTACAGTTGTACATAACGGTGTAATACCCAAAAAAGAAGAGGAATTTCAATATAAAAAAAATGTACAAGAAAAAATAGTAACGTTTTTAGGAAGAATTACTTTTCAGAAAGGACCGGAATATTTTATTGAGGCTGCTGCAAAAGTACTTCAAAAAACGGATAATGTTCGCTTTGTCATGGCTGGTAGTGGAGATATGTTGCGCAAAATGATACGCCGTGCTGCCGCGTTGCACATCACCGATAAATTTCATTTTACTGATTTCCTGAAAGGAAAAGATGTAGATCATCTGTTTTCCATTAGCGATGTTTATGTAATGCCATCTGTTTCAGAACCTTTTGGAATTTCTCCTCTCGAAGCGATGCGCTCACATGTTCCGGTAATTATTTCCAAACAATCCGGTGTTGCAGAAGTCTTACACCATGCTATTAAAGTTGATTTTTGGGATATTGATGCCATTGCTGATGCTATTTACGGGCTTGTAAAATATGATGGTTTGGCAAAAATGTTCTCTGCTATGGGAAAAACTGAAGTAGAAACCCTTAAATGGGAAAATGCAGGTAAAAAAGTTCAGGAAATTTATCTGGAAACATTAACTTAACAACTTATTAAACAAAATATCAAATTAATGAAAAACATTTGCGTTTATTTTCAAGTTCATCAGCCATTCAGATTAAAAAATTATCGATTTTTCAACATTGGCGAAGATCATTATTATTACGATGATTATGCAAACCGCAGCATTATGCGCAAAGTAGCAGAAAAATGTTATTTGCCAACCAATCAGCTGATGCTTGATTTAATCAATGCGCATGGCGGAAAATTTAAAATTGCCTATTCGCTTTCGGGTGTATTTATTGACCAGATGGAAATGTATGCACCTGATGTGCTGGAAAGTTTTAAGCGATTGGCTGAAACAGGATATGTTGAATTTCTTTCAGAAACTTACGCTCATTCTTTGGCAGCACTAAAAAGCAAAAGTGAGTTTTACAATCAAATAGCTACTCATAAAGCAAAAATTAAAGAACATTTCGGACAAGAGCCGCAAGTTTTCCGTAATACGGAATTAATTTACAGCGATAAGATAGGAGAAATGATTGCAAACTTAGGATATAAAGCAATAATTACCGAAGGTGCTAAGCATGTTTTGGGATGGAAAAGCCCTAATTATCTGTATTACAATGCACACAATCCAAAATTAAAAGTATTGTTAAAAAATTTTAAGCTCAGCGATGATATTGCTTTCCGTTTCTCAAACAAAGCATGGGAAGAGTGGCCCCTGACAACCGAAAAATATATTGAATGGCTTAAAGCAGTTCCGCAAGAAGAAGAAATAATCAATCTGTTTATGGATTATGAAACCTTTGGAGAACATCAATGGGCAGAAACCGGTATTTTTGATTTTATGCGTGCTTTGCCCGATGCGGTATTTAATCATTCCGATTTTCGCTTTGCAACTCCATCGGAAGTCGCGGATACACATCAGCCGGTTGCCCCCTACCATGTTCCACACCCCATCTCGTGGGCAGACGAAGAACGCGATCTTACCGCATGGTTAGGAAATGAGTTACAGGATGAAGCTTTTGATAAATTATATGAATTGGAAGAAATTATCAATAAAATTGAAGATAAAGATTTGAAAAAAGATTGGTTATATCTGCAAACAAGCGATCATTTTTATTATATGTGCACCAAATTTTTTTCCGATGGTGATGTCCATATGTATTTTAATCCTTACGACACTCCTTATCAGGCATTTATTACTTATATGAACGTTTTAAGTGATTTTATTATCCGCTTGAAAAGTGCAACAACCATCGATTCAATGATTAGTGAAAAAGATATTACTCGTTTAACCAAAAAACAAATTTCTGCTATGATTGAAAAATATGAAAAAGTGATTAAAAAATTAAAGAAAAAATTGGAAGAGCCTTTGGCTGCCATTGAAAAAACAAAACCAAAACGTAAAGCCATTGCTAAAATAAAGCCCAAGGCAAAAGCTATAGACAAAAACAAAGCGGAAGTTAAAAAAATTGCCAAAACAAAACCTGAAGCCAAAGCTATTGCTAAAACAAAAAAAGAAACAACAGCGTTGAAGCCTGCCAATAAGAAAACAGGCAGTCTAAAGAAAAAGAATTAACCCGCAAAATTCACCGCTTTTGCTACAATTACACCGTAATACACTCATTATCAA
>JALWNR010000447.1 GCA_027083715.1 Bacteroidales bacterium | reverse complement strand
TATCATTATATTCGGCAAAAAAATGCAAAAAAATACTCAAGAAAATTTAATCTTATCTCTATAAATTATTACTGCAAAAAATATTTTAGTGTATTTAATCGTGAATTTCGGAAAATCACTGATATGGAAATTGTTTATAAAGCACTAATTGAGTGAAAATTAAATTTACCGAATAATAATTTTAATTCTTTATTTTTTTCACTTAAAAATTATCAATATGAACATAAAAAACAACTATATCATTTACACATTATTAATATTTACTGTGCTTTTCTCTTTCTCCTGCTCAAACAATACAGATGAAGAGGAAAATAATAATGAAACTGCAAAAAATCATCAAAAAGATACAACACACAGCACAGAACAAAAAGACCATTGGTCTTATGCCGGAGATACCGGACCCGAATACTGGTCAGAAATTATTCATGGTAGCCAATGTGGTGGCAAAGCACAATCTCCGATTGATTTCAGTGGAGATATGCTGGACAAAGATTATGTTGCCCTAAATCTGGATTACAAGCTGGATAGTATCTTGGACATTACAAACAACGGACATACCGTACAAGTAAATATTCCGTGGGGGAAATTTAATTACAACGGGAAAGAATATAATCTGGTTCAGTTTCACTTTCATTCGCATAGCGAGCACAGCCTTAATGGGGAATATTTTCCTTTAGAAGCTCATCTGGTTCATGTTACTGCTGACAATGAAATAGCCGTTATTGGTATCTGGTATAAAGAAGGTGCAGAAAATCCGATTTTGGCAAAAATATACGATAAAGTGCCGGAAAAAGCAGGTGAAACAATTCATTCAGTAATAACAATTGATTTGAATAATATGTTACCTGTTGATCATTCTTATTATCATTATGTAGGTTCATTAACCACACCACCTTGTACCGAGGGAGTTGAGTGGTTTGTAATGAAGAATCCGCGCGAAGCAAGCAAAGAGCAAATTGAAAAAATTAAAAACGCAATGCCTCCAAACAATTATCGTCCGGTTCAACCCAAAAATGATAGGGTAATTGAAGATTATTAACATAAATATTCCCTTGCACATAAAAAGTCAAGGGAATAAATAACATCTATAGATTTTCTATGAATTAAGATATTCATTCAAGTCCATGTCCGTAAATTTTGGGAAATTTTTCCGGATTAATTTCATGCATCATTTCATAAACCGCATCAAAAACATCCTCAGCATTCGGATTTGAAAAATAATCACCATCTGTTGCATAAGCCGGACGATGCTCTTTTGCCGTAAGTGTTTTTGGTGAAATTTCCAGATAAAACCATGCTTGCTGCTCTTCCAATACTTTTTGCATCATGTACGATGTTGCTCCGCCGGGAACATCTTCATCAAAAAACAATACTTTTCCGGTTTTTTTAAGCGACTCTAAAATTACATGATTTTTATCAAATGGTAATAAGGTCTGGATATCAATGAGTTCAACATATATATCAAATTGAGTAAGCTGTGCCACAGCATCCTGTGCAATGCGCACACAAGACCCGTATGTAACCAATGTTACATCTTTACCTTCGGTAAGTATTTCAGGCACACCCAATTCCTGACGAAATTCACCCATATTTTCCGGTCGGCTTTCTTTTAAACGGTAACCGTTGAGTGGTTCAATTACCAGAGCAGGATCATCGCCTTCGAGCAACAGATTGTAAAATGCAGCGGCTTTGGTCATATTACGCGGGACACACACATGCATTCCTCGAATAGAATTAATAACCATGCTCAACGGAGAACCGGAATGCCAGACACCTTCCAAACGGTGTCCGCGCGTGCGAATAATTACCGGAGCTTTTTGACCACCTTTGGTTCTGTATAAAATCGTTGCCAAATCATCGCTCAATGTCTGTAAAGCATACAATAAGTAATCAAAATACTGAATTTCAGCTATGGGTCGCATTCCTCTTAATGCCAAACCAATGGCTTGTCCGATAATAGTAGTTTCACGAATACCCGTGTCACTAATACGTAACTCTCCGTATTTTTTTTGTAAACCCTCTAAACTTTGATTTACCCCGCCGATTTTTCCCGTATCCTCGCCAAAAGTTACCAATAATGGATTTTTTGCAAACAAAACATCAAAATTATCTCTTAAAACTATTCTTCCATGAACTAAGTTTTCTTTTTCAGGATATTTTTCAGGAACTGTTTTTAATTTCAGACTTGAATTTTTAAACGGACTGTACAAAAAGCTATTAAAGCGGTCAAAGTTTTCTTTTTCTTTACTATCCAGCCATTTTGAAAGTCGTTGCTTTAAGCCGTCCTGTTGTGCACACGATGAACAAACATATCGCAAAATTTTACGTGCGGCACTTACACTTGTTTTTCGTATCGGACTACGCTCGCGCACTAAAGCATTGCGTATTTCTTTCACTTTTGCATCGTTAAACTGATTACAAACACAATTTTTCCGGTCGATTATTGCAACCAGCTCATCACGTTCTTTCTTAATAGGCTCCTGAAAATGATTCCATGCTTTTTTGCGTGCCTCATTGGCAGTTTTCTTAGCTTCCGCTTCCAGAGCATTCAGTTCTTCGGTGGTGGTAATACCTTCTTCAAGCATCCATTCGCGCATTTTGCGTATCGGGTCATAATCCTGCTCCCACTGCAAACGTTCCGGCGATTTATACCTTTCGTGCGAGCCTGAAGTAGAGTGTCCCTGAGGCTGTGTCATTTCAATTACATGAAAAAGTACCGGCACATGTTCTTTTCGACAACGGGCAATTCCTTCCGTGAAAGTATTGCATAAAGCAGCATAATCCCAACCTTTTACTTTGTAAATATAAAACCCGTTGGTATTTTTTTCTTTCTGAAAACCTTTTAAAAGTTCTGAAATGTCCTCTTTCGTGGTCTGGTATTTTTTCTCAACCGAAATTCCGTAACCATCGTCCCACACAGTAACAGCCATAGGTACCTGCAAAACTCCTGCAGCATTCAGTGTTTCAAAAAAATGTCCTTCGGATGTACTGGAATCGCCAATAGTACCAAAAGCTACTTCATTTCCTTTAAGCGAGAACTGTTTAAACTGATGCAGTTTTTTATTTTGCCGGTAAAGTTTTGAGGCATATGCCAAACCCAGCAGGCGAGGCATCTGTCCGGCAGTAGGTGAAATATCGGGAGATGAATTTTTCTGTTCCGTGAGTTTTTTCCACTGCCCGTTTTTGTCAAGGCTCCGTGTGGCAAAATGGTTATTCATCAACCTTCCGCCGTGTGCCGGGTTATAATCTAAATCCGTATCGCCATAAAGCTGGGCAAAATGCTCTTCCGGCGTATAAAGTCCTGCCGCCATCATAAAAGTCTGGTCACGATAATAACCCGAACGGAAATCACCGTTTTTAAATGTTTTAGCCAGAGCAATTTGTGCTATTTCTTTCCCATCGCCGAATATTCCGAATTTTCCTTTGCCTGTTAAAACATCTTTTCGCCCAAGGATACTTAAGTTTCTGCTGATATTTGCCAGCAGGTAATCATCTAATATTGTTTTCTTGTCAAGATTAATTTTTAATTTTTGAAATTCACTCATTTTTGTTCGATTTTGAGCGTAAAAGTACAACAATTTAGACTATCTCTAAATAATAAAAACTATTTTTATCTGAATTTCTTTTTTTAGGAACGATATCGGGGGCTTTAACAT
>JALWNR010000446.1 GCA_027083715.1 Bacteroidales bacterium | reverse complement strand
ACCGGATACTGCAACAAATGAATATTGAATATTGAATATTGAATGTTGAGTATTGAATGTTGAGTATTGAATGTTGAGTATTGAATGTTGAGTATTGAATGTTGAGTATTAAATGTTGAGTATTGAATGTTGAATATTGAATATTGAATGTTGAGTATTTGTAAATTAGTAATTGTCTAATAACTAATATATTAACGAAATATCTAATAATATTAACTTAAAATATAATTATTATGCCGGGAATGGAATTATTTGGCGCAGAGGAACGTAAGGAAGTAATGGACGTTTTGGAAACAGGCGCACTTTTTCGTTATAATCACGAAGAAATGAGACAAGGGCACTGGAAAGCCCGTGAACTGGAGGAAGAAGTAGAAATTTTTACCGGAGCAAAATTTGCTCATGCAGTATCGAGCGGATCAACGGCAGTAGCTACTGCTTTGGCTGCGGCAGGTATCGGACACGGGGATGAAGTAATTGTTCCGCCTTTTACTTATATTGCTACTATTGAGGCAGTTATATTTGCAGGTGCCTTGCCTGTTTTTGCTGAGATTGACGAAAATCTGTGCCTGAGTGCCGAAGGGATTGAAAAAGCAATTACACCAAAAACAAAAGCGGTGTTGCTGGTACATATGGTAGGAGCTGCGGCAGATATGGATGCCATTATGCCGGTAATTAATAAACACAAACTTACTTTGGTAGAAGATGCAGGACAAGCATTGGGTGCATTTTATAAAGGTAAATCGGTAGGTTTATTTGGTAAAACCGGTGCTTTTTCGTTTGATTTTTTCAAAATCACGACTGCGGGCGAAGGAGGTTTATTTATTACCAATGATGAAAAAGCCTATAAATTAGCTGATAGTTTCAGCGACCACGGACATGACCATATAGGCGATAATCGAGGGATGGAAAAACATCCGGTTTTAGGTTTTAATTATCGCATTAGTGAACTGCATGCAGCTGTTGGTTTGGCTCAAATGCGCAAAATAGATGTACTACGCGACCGCAAGCGTGCAAACAAAGCCTACATGAAAGCAAAACTGGCACAAATTCCGGAATTAACTTTCCGCCCAATGCCCGACCCTGACGGTGATTCGGGTACTTTTTTGAATTTCTTTTTACCAACTACTAATTTGGCAAAAAAAGTAATGAAAGAATTTGCTAATCATGATGTAGGCGGGTGCAATTATTGGTACACCAATATGTATCATTTTATCAATCAGTGGGATCATTTAAAAAATATGCGTTCGGCGGCACCTTTGGCTATTCATCATCTGGGAGCCCCACAGGATTACAATAAGCTGGAACTTCCAAAGTCTCAGGAAGTAATCGGACGACTGATTTCATTAGGTGTGCGCGCTACATGGACAGAAGAAGAAATGGACAAGCAAGCCGATGAAATGATAAAAATTATTAAAAGAGTAGTTGGATAAATAAGCAAAAGCCTTCGTTGATTGCGGAGGCTTTGTTCGTTTCAAACTCAGTAATTTCGGCAAATTTCATTATTCGAGTAAATAATTTAAATTTGCACACATTTAAAAACAAAAAATCGTGTATAAAAACATTAAAAATATAGACAAAATTGTCTTTGGCAATGGCAGTTTTAGCCAGTTAGAAGATATTTTAAAACCCCACCGTATTGAAAATAATAAATACTTCGTATTTATTGTCGATGATTTTTTTGATGGAAAAGAATTAGCCAATAAACTGCCTGCTTATGAGGAAGATATGGTATTTTTTATAGATGCCAGCCACGATGAACCCAAAACCGGACAAATAGACCGCCTACGCGATGAAATCATTGACTTGAAAGGAACTCCTTCGGGTATTGTAGGAATTGGTGGCGGAAGTATTATGGATATTGCCAAAGCATTATCTGTTATGGTAAATAATCCGGGTTCTTCAACAAAATATCAGGGTCTGAATCTGGTAAAAAATCCCGGAATTTATCATGTAGGTATTCCTACAATTTCAGGAACAGGAGCTGAATGTTCCACTACAGCCGTTTTAACGGGACCTGAAAAAAAACTGGGAATCAAATGTGAGTGGACACCTTTTAATCAGTTGATATTAGACCCGGAACTAACTTTGACGGTTCCTAAAAATCAATGGTTTTATACCGGCATGGATACCTATATTCATTGCATAGAATCGGCAAGCGGCAGATTGTACAATACCTTTGCCAAAGCCTATGGCGACCAGTCTATTGAGTTGTGTAAAGACGTATTTTTACGTGAAAACAGCGGTCAATCCTTGGAAAACTCTGAAAAACTGATGGTTGCATCCTTATTCGGAGGTTTAAGTTTAAGCTATTCCGAGGTAGGTGTTTGTCATGCACTGTCTTACGGCTTGTCTTATGTTTTGGGTACACGCCACGGATTGGCTAATTGCATTGCTTTTAATGTTTTGGAAGATTATTATCCGGATGCAGTTGGTGATTTTAAAGCAATGGTAGAAAAACATGGTATTGATTTGCCCAAAAATATGGCTAAAGACTGGACCAACGAGCAGGTTACACGCATGGCGGAAATTTCGTATGCACTGAGCCACATGTGGGATCATGCCATTGGTGAAGACTGGAAAGAAAAAGTTACCATAGATATGATTAAAGAACTGTTTTACAGGATGTAATTTTAATTTCACTAAGGCACTATATAATTTTATTAATTGAACATAATTTCCAAATGAATAATTGGGAAATATATATGACTGCTAATTATTTGGTAAGAAAATTATAAATTTGTATCGATTAACACAAATATATACTTAAAATAGATATATGATAGACAAAATAGTCATAGAAAATTTTAAATCAATTGAGAAACTTTCAATAGAGCCCGGTAGAGTTAATGTAATTATTGGAGCTAATGGCTCGGGTAAAACAAATATTCTTGAAGCAATTGTTATGGGTGCAGCAGCAAGTGCAAATAAATTAGATTATGAATTTATTGGTAACAGACTTAGGGTTACTTCACCTGAATTTATGAAAAACGCTTTCTCCGGTACAAAAGGAAATGAAATAAAGATATTGTTTTCGCACAATAGTGATGAATTTTCATATAGTTTAATTAATGATGAAAGAGACTTTAGAAAATGGATAGATGTGGATGTTAGTGTATCAAAAGGTTTGCACATTAATAGAATTCTTGAAAATGAATTAAAAGAAAACAAAGGTGAGTATGGAAGGGAGTATGTAATATCGATTATGAGACAAAAAGCTTCAGAAAACGGTATCTCTGACTTTTTAATATATACCCCGGAATTGTCCTATCTAAAAAGATTTGAAGAACAGGCTCAAATAACCCCATTAGGCGTAAAAGGTGAAGGTTTATTTTATGTACTAAAACAAATTTTCAGGAACAAGGATAATAAGCAGCAAATATCTGATATTAAAGAATATCTGCATTTATTAGATTGGTTTGAAGATTTTAATATTCCTAATGGGTTAATGTCGAATGAATCTAAAATTGCAATTAAAGATAGATATATAGACAGTTCTTTAAATTACTTTGATCAACGAAGTTCAAACGAAGGCTTTTTATTTTTGCTTTTTTACCTTGTGCTATTTACTAGTGAAAATACACCTTCCTTTTTTGCCATTGATAATATTGAAACAGGCTTGAATCCTAAATTATGCACCGAGTTAATAAAAACTCTCAATATC
>JALWNR010000445.1 GCA_027083715.1 Bacteroidales bacterium | reverse complement strand
AAATTTAACGAACTATTGTAAAACCTAAATATAGTTTAAATTAACATAAAAAGCATTTTGTCCCTTTTTTTAAATATACATGAATATTAAACTCATAAATTAAAAGAATGAATACCAAAAGATTATTTTATTTCCTGATTAGTTTACTTTTTCTGTCATCTAATGTTTTTTCTCAGCAAACTTTAACTATTGGTGTTAGTAAAGATGCCAATACCAAAGAATTCAGGCAATTCAGCAAATTGCTTAATACGGAAATCAGCGGCTTAACCAAGGCAAAATACAATGTTCAATTCAAAGAATTGAATGCCGATTGGAATCCAACAGAAATTCATCAAAACAATATGCAATTAATGAATGATCCTGATGTTGATATTGTTATTACATTAGGCTATATTTCCTCAACGGACATCTCTAAATTAAAGAATTTTACAAAACCTGTTATTGCAGCTAATATTTTGGACGAAGATTTACAAAAATTGCCTTTAAAATCTCATAACGAAACAGGAATCAATAATTTTACTTATATCGAATCCATTATTCGCTTAAAAGAGGATTTGCAAGCATTTTCAAAAATGTTTGAAGTTAAGAAAACGGCTGTTTTTATTCCACGAGCATTTAAAGAAAATTTTCCGCAAATAACAGAATATTTAAAACAAAATGCAGGGAATACGGATGTTACTTTTATTGCCGTAGATACAAAAAGCAAGGATGCTGTGGCTCAGCTTTCTGCCAATACAGATGCAGCAATTATTTTACCCTTGATTAAATTTTCTCAGGCAGAAATTGTTAATTTGCTTGATACGCTTAATAAAAAGCGCATCCCATCATTAGCTGTAAGCGGGGTTGATTATTTAAACTTGGGAGCAAGCATTACCATGACTCCGCAATTTACTTTTCAGCAATTGGCGCGCCAACTGGCACTGCGTGTTTTAAAAATTACTGAGGGTGTAAATCCTTCTGAAATATCTGTGTCGATTGAAGCTACGCAAAGAGTGCCGATAATAAATATGGCAAGCCTTCGCGAGACGGGAAAATTTCCCGAATGGAATGTTCTCAATGAAGCCATATTGATGAATGCTACCAATTTCCCTACGGGAAAAGAAATTAATTTACGCATGGCTGTTGCCGAAGCATTGCAAAATAATTTGAAAGGAAAAATTTCAGAGCAAGATGTGTTGATTGCCGAAAAAGATGTACGTATCGCAAAGTCCAATATTCTGCCGCAAGTAAGTGTTGGTGGTAGTACTGTTTGGTTGAGTGATAATTTGGTAGAAGCCTCCATGGGACAAAAAGGTGCATTTACGCTGACCGGCTCTGCATCATTAAAGCAAGTAATTTTTTCCGAATCAGCTTTTGCCAATATTACCATCAATAAATTAATGGCTGAAAATAAAAAGTACTTTGACGAACAAACAACATTAGATGTTGTAACACAAGTTTCGGGCGCGTATATCGCTTTATTATTTTCAAAAAGTAATTTGCTGATACAAAACGAGAATATAAATGCTACCATGCAGAACCTGCAAATGGCAAAAGCAAAAGAGGAAGCCGGGCAAACCGGTGTGTCGGACATTAACCGTTGGGTTACGGAACTAAACATAAACAAAATGAAATTTAACGATGCTTATACTACTTTTCGCAGCAATATGTACGAGTTAAACAAGCAAATTAACAGTCCGATTGATATGAGCATCAATATTCCTGATTCAAATTCAATAGACAAAGCGGTTGTTTTGGAACAGGATATTTTAAATGACGTATTTAAAAACCCGTTACTTACTGAGCGCTACGCAAGTTTTGTTATTGAAGAAATGAAGAAAAACTCGCCTGAAATTCAACAACTGGCAACAATGGCGAAAATTATTGAACGTAAAACCGCCCTGTATAAGAAAAAATGGTATATGCCCGAAATAGCACTCATGGCAGGTGCCGATCAGGCATTTATACGTGAAGGAACTATTCAGCCACCCAATATGCCTGTTCCTCCACCGCCTGACGATATGACTTTTAATGCGGGTATCAGCCTGAAAATTCCGATTTTTCAAGGAGGAAAATCATCAGCAGAGACAAAAAAATCCATGATTGAAATGGATAAAATAAATTATCAGAAAGAAGATGTATTGAACCAATTGGAAACGGGTATCCGTTCAAGTGTTCAGCGCTTAAGAACATCTTTTCTTGAACTGGAGTTGTCGAAAAATGCTGCACGAGCTGCAGAAAGTAACTTTAAAATGGTACAAGATGCTTATTTTCAAGGTGCTGTTAATTTAATTCAGCTGATTGACGCTCAGAATGTAATGATAAAAACAAAAAACATGGCAAATATTGCTTATTATCAATATGTGATGGATTATATTCAAGTACAGCGCTTGCAAGGAAAATTTGTTTTTCTTTCCTCAAAAGAAGAACAACAGAATTATCGTGCAAATTTGCGTGAATTTATATTAAAAAAATAATTAAACAATTAGTATATTGGTGTATTAGTATTTGGAAATCAAATAATTGAGTGGCTATTAAAACTTATATATACTTATATGCGTAATATGGTTAAAAACAAAAAAATGCAAATTATGAAATTAATTTATTTAGGTCTGATACTGACACTTTTATTTGCTTCGTGCAGTGATAATACAGAAAAAAAAGAAGCTATTCGTCCGGTTTTTTATCAGAAGATTTCGGAAACAAATATTGCCGGAAAGCGTAGCTTCGCAGGTATTTCACAAGCCGAAAACGAAGCCCGATTAAGTTTCAAAGTCGGTGGAACGCTTGAAAAAATCCATTTTAAATTAGGTGAGAATGTTAAAAAAGGTACTGTATTGGCACATCTGAACAGTACCGATTATAAAATAAATTACGACAAGGCATTAGCTGCCAAAAAAAGTGCCGATGTACAATTAACCAGTGCAAAATCAGCCTATTTGCGTGTAGAAAAACTGTATGCAAGTAATAATGCATCGTTAAGTGATTTTGAAAAAGCAAAAGCACAGTACGAATCGGCAAAAGCTATGGTAAATACAGCACAATCGCAACTAAATGCAGCGCGCAATCAGTTGAACTACACAAAACTTTTAGCTCCTTTTGATGGTTCCATTTCAAAAATTATGGCAAAAGAGAATGAAATGATTGGTGCCGGAATGCCGGTATTGATATTTTCATCAAACGGAGCTGTGGAAATCAGAACGCAAGTGCCTGAAAATGTAATTCGTCTTATAAAAACAGGTAAAAAAGTAGCGATTAAGTTTTCTACCATAGCTGATAAAACTTTTAAAGGAGAAATATCTGAAATCAGCCGAAGCACCGGTGGAGCTTCTACTTATCCGATAATTATTAAGTTGTTGGATCAATCGGACAAAATATTGCCCGGAATGGCTTGTACCATTGAGATGACTTTTGACGAAGAGCAAAATACAAATCAATTTATTATTGTGCCTGCAGATGCTGTAGCCCATGACGAGGGGGGAGATTTTGTTTATACGATTATCAACAGTGATGAGGAAGGCGTTTATATTGCCAAAAGAAGGAATGTGGTTTTAGGTGATCTTACCGCAATGGGCTATGAAATAAAAGAAGGATTAAATACAGACGATATTATTATTACCGCAGGATTGAGCTTTATGTACGATGGCAGAAAGGTAAAATTACTCGAAGAAAAATAGGTTTCC
>JALWNR010000444.1 GCA_027083715.1 Bacteroidales bacterium | reverse complement strand
AATTGAAGCACCGCATATACAACTTCATGAATCTGCAATAGAAATAGCTAAAGTTTTTCAACAAACAGATAGAGGAATTGCATGGCATTTTAATGAAGTTATGATCCATCATTTACAAGATATGAATTTAATAGAAAATGCCATATCTGAGGGTAAAAAACAAATCCACGTAGAAAAGGAGGCAGATAAATGTGCATTGGCAAAGCTGATGGCAAATAACAATATGGACAACTTTCTAGAAATAAATCCTACAATTGCTTCTTATCTTGATAGTCTAAAACTTCCGCACTTATTGTATCATAATGGTATAAAGCAAATAGAAGTATTTTTAAAAAAAAGGAAATAAAACAGCTGCACTAAATTATTATAATTCTAATGTTCGGAAATTTGCTAAACAATTTTTGTATTATTTGGATAAAGTTAATGAGATAGACGACCGTAAGTATGATAATATGCTATTGGCAAATGACATATATAATACAAAGACAGTACCCAGTTTAAAAAAAATGTCGATACTTTTAGAGCAAGTAAATGATATAGCTAATAAAAAAGTGATGACAGATAAACTAATGATAAGTAAAGCGCAAAATACAAAAGTTGGACTAATTATCTTTTCTGTAATTGTTACAATCATTGCTTTTTTAACAGCTTATTTGTTGGTATCCAATATTGTATATCCAATTTTAAAAAGTATTAAATTTGCAGAACTGATATCTAAAGGTGATTTATCTGCCAAACTAACTATTAAACAAAATGATGAAATAGGTACTTTAAGTAAGTCGCTCAATACTATGGTACAGACATTACGTGATATGATTGGTAGTATCACGGCAGGCTCAAAACAAATTTATAGTTTAAGTGAGCATCTGAATACAACTTCGCAAATAATTGCTCAGAATAATCATGAACAATCATCCTCAGCAGAGGAAGTCTCAGCAACAATGGAGGAGCTTAGCGCAAATAGCGAACAAAATGCGAATAATGCAGAGCAAACACGAGAAATTGCTTTGAAATCCAGTGAAAGCATTGAATCTGGTAATATGGCTGTTGTCAAAACATTAGATGCGATAAAGATAATCAAAGATAAAATAGCAATTATTGGTGATATAGCTAAGAATACTAATTTGCTTGCATTAAATGCAGCTATTGAGGCTGCACGTGCCGGCGAGGCAGGTAAAGGTTTTTCTGTAGTAGCAGCTGAGGTAAAATCTTTAGCCGATAAAAGTCAAGATGCTGCCGAAGTTATTCAAAAACAGGCGCAAGAAAGTGTACATATTGCAGAAAACAGTTTTAATACCTTTGAAAAAATTGTCCCCAATATAAAAAAAACGATTGATTTGATTCAAGAAATATCAGATGCAAGTTTTGAACAAAATTCAGGTACCGACCAAATAGCTCATGCCATTGAACAATTAAATCAAATAGCACAGAAAAATACTGCTGTTTCCGATAAATTGGCTAATGATGCAGATAAGCTCTTGAAACAAGCTAAAACATTAGAAAAAGCAGTAAACTTTTTTAAAATGGATTAAATCATACTTTTTTATCTTTTATTTTCTTGTCTTATTAAAATATAATCCTATCTTTGTCGCTTATTTAGAATCATTAAAAATAAGAATATGGAAAAGAATAATGTAGAAGTTACTTTTAAAAATAATCCGGTAACATTAATGGGTAAAGAAATAAAAGTTGGCGATAAAGCCCCTGATTTTACTGTATTAGGTAATGCTCTAAATCCTGTAAAACTTTCTGATTATAAAGGCAAAGTAGTTGTTTTGTCGGTATTTCCTTCAATAGATACAGGAGTATGTGCCACCCAAAACCGCACATTCAATAAAAAGGCATCAGAATTGAGCGATGATATTGCCATTATTGGTATCTCGGTAGATTTACCCTTTGCATTAGGTCGTTTTTGTGGTGCCGAAGGAATTGATAAAGTAGTTACCACTTCCGATCATAAAGATTTAGATTTTAGTTTGAAATATGGATTTTTGATTGAAGAATTACGATTGCTGGCACGCGGAACTGTGGTTGTTGATAAAGAAGGAATTGTTCGCCATGTGGAATACGTTAGCGAAGTTACCAACGAACCTGATTATGATGCTGCACTTTCAGTAGCAAAGGAATTAGTTTAATTAGTGTTAGTTGATAATGTATTGATAATTTGAGCGTTGCTGCGTTTATAGGAATTCAGTACCAAAGCTCTGATGATTATAGAATAAAAGACATACTACATAATTTTTTGTAGTGTGTCTTTTCAACATATCCGAGGCAATTGCTCGCCAATCAGCATGTTAACTACTCTTTTTCCGCCAATGGCACTGTGTATTATTACCTTGCCGGGATGCTCATCCACAATTTCACCGATTAATTGTGCATGCAAGCCTTTTTCATTTAGGTGTATTTTTTCTAAAAATTCATTTTCAATTTCGGGTGCAACAATTGCAACAAAAATACCTTCATTAGCCACATACAAAGGGTCAAGTCCTAATAATTCGCAAGCTGCCGACACTTGTCGCAAAACCGGCAAATCTTTTTGAAAAATATCAATACCCCAATTTTGCCTTTGGCAGATTTCAGAAAGGGTAGTGCCGATACCTCCGCGCGTAGGGTCGCGGAAGAAACGGATTTTATCGCCAAACTCATCAAGAAGTTCCTGAACAAGATGATTAAGATTTTGCGTATCACTTAAAATATCGGTATCAAACTCCAAACCTTCGCGTACCGACATAACTGCCATACCATGCGAAGCAATGTGCCCGCTTATAAAAATCTTATCTCCAACCTGTATGTTTTTCTCACTAATGTTTGCTTTCAGGTGCATTTCACCAACGCCCGTAGTATTGATAAAAATTTTATCGCCTTTGCCTTTTTCCACTACCTTGGTATCACCCGTAACAATTTGCACACCGGCTTCTTCGGCTGCGTATTTTATGGATACCAAAACGTCCCAAAATTCCGTCATCGTTAATCCTTCTTCAATAATAAAAGCCAATGAAAGATATTTGGGAATAGCTCCGCACATGGCAATATCGTTTACCGTACCATTTACGGCAAGCTCACCGATATTCCCGCCCGGAAAGTTAATCGGAGATACGACAAAACTGTCCGTGGTAAAAGCTAATTTACCATGTAAATTAAAAGTTGCACCATCGTGTTGTTGGTCAAGCAAATCATTTTTCAGTAATGAAAAAACTCCGTCGTTCAACAAGCGATTGGTTAAAATTCCACCGCTGCCGTGCCCAAGGGTGATTATATCATAATCCAATTTAGGCATCGGACAGTTAAGTTGCATTTTTATTTTTTTTTTGTTTTTTTTTTTAATTTTTTCAAAATCAGATACATGAAAATAAGCCGCATAAGCTCCTTCCGATGAAACCATAGGAGCACCCAAAGGATGTTCGGGCGTGCATTTTTTACCGAATTGCGGACACTCGCTCGGTTTTTTTATACCTTTAAGTATTTGTCCGGCAATACACGCTTCACTTTCTTTTACTTGATTGATTGAAACACTGAATTTCAGGTGTGCATCATATTCTTTAAACTCATCTTTCAAACGGTAACCGCTCACCGGAATAGTACCAATGCCGCGCCAGTCTCTATCGGATACTTCAAATGCTTTGAAAATTATTTGCTTGGCGCTTGGCGTACCTCCTTCGCGAACA